>JAUVIY010000195.1 GCA_030592625.1 Spirochaeta sp.
CCTTGCTGTGATTGTCGGGGAGCATCAGCGAACCCTTTGTGAATCCGATGAGGGATTGGAATGCTCTGAACACTTTTCCCGGGAAATCGATATTCTCGGGAGAATGCCGGAACGATGAGATTATCGTTCCGGCGAGTCCCGAAGGATCATCGGTCATTTCTGAATATGATTTATCGTCCAGAGTGCAGGCGCGGTCAAGCAGCCCCATCAGTCTGAAATCCCCAGCTCCTCAAAAATTTTCTTGTAAACTTCGAAATGTTCACTTCTGGCGAATTCCTGAATCTTGTCATCAGGCAGGGACTCAAGAAGCTGATCCATATATTTGAGGACATCCTTTATTTCTTCCTTGAGATCGCCGGGCAGGGAACTGATTTCAAGGGCGGCTTTGGTCTGCTCCCTGATTTCGGCTGCTGCAGGTTCCGGGGAATCGACAGGTTCGGATATTTCCTCTTCCTCAAGTTCGGGAAGCTCGATGATGTCCTCGGCGGATTCCTCCGTCATGTCAGGAGCGGCCGCCAGGGCTTCAAGCGATTCAAGGTCGACTTCCTCTGTGCCCGGGAGCTCATTGAAATCATCATCCGGAAGGGTCACCTGTATATCATCGTCATCATCTTCAAGATCGATTTCCAGATCCTCGATTAATTCAGCATCATCGTCTGAGTCCTCAAGGCTGAATTCCTCGACTGTTTCGATTTCATCGATAGCTTCATCAATGGATATTTCAGGAATCTCATCGATTATTGTAAAATCATCCGAATCTGAAATGTCCACCTGTTCAATGGAAGGCTCTTCTTCATCTATCGCATCGCTCAGGTCGATTTCTTCAATCTCAATGTCTTCGAAATCGTCGGCTATAATTTCATCCAGGGAGGCGGTTTCGGTTTCCTCGATATCGTCGAGGCTTAACTCTTCCAGATCGTCAATAAGTTCATCGATTTCTTCGTTTTCTTCCGAATCAATGCTGTTGGCCAATACGGTTTCGAGATCAACCTCCTCAAGATCTTCAAACTCTTCCACGTCTGAATCTGCCGAGAGACCAATTTCCTCACCGGCATCTTCATCCATGACGGCCAGGACATCAGATTCTTTCTCTTCGATCTCTTCCTCTTCGATTCCAAAATCGTCGAGAGAGATTTCTTCAATCTCCATATTGAGAATCTCGGAATCATCAATCACTGCAAGGTCGTTATCGACATCTGTCAGGTCGATTTCCACCTCTTCGCCTTCATCGAAAGCGTCATCATTGAAGGATTCGGTACTGATCACTTCATTTGAGGGTTCCTGCAGGAATTCATCGACTGCTTCTTCAACAAGCGGCATCTCTGAGGTCTCAATCTCCGTTATATCCTCCCCATCCAGACCGAACTCCTCCAGATCGGTGATGTCTTCAAAGTCTTCCAGATCGATGCTTTCATCGGCAATATTTTCAATATCATCGATATTGACAACGGGTTCGTTTTCCAGATTATCCAGATCGACTGTTTCATCGATGCCGGGGATGTCTATCTCTATGGTTTCGGGATCTCCTTCCATATCAGGCTCATCGGGACTCCCGAGAATCGACAGAGCAGGATCGATTTCTTCTTCGGCTTCTTCTATTTCAAAATCTTCGACGTCATCCAGACTCAGCTCGGTAAAGTCCTCCGATAGGTCGATACTTTCCTCTTCGTCGATGGAAATCTCTTCACCGATATCATCGTCGGAGAGGTCGACAACGTCGCTTTCAACCGTTTCTTCGGTCATGTCCGCTGAATCTAGAATATTGTCCAATTCATCGCCTGTTAACGCGATGGTTTCATCCTCTTCTTCTTCTTCGAAGAATCCGCCGCTTTCATTCGCATCGGCTTGAGCCTGTGAAACCGGTGGAACTCTCAATCCGGTGAGTTCATCTTTCAGCTGCCTTATTTCATCTCGCAGGGCCTTCAGATCTTCTTCGATTTTATGCAGCAATACCTTTGATTCATTATCGGTTTTCCCGGTACTCCCGACTGGTATATCAAAACTGTTGTCTGATAAATCGGTATCGAAGGGTTCATCGAAATCACTGAAATCGGGAAGGGGTGACTCTTCCAGTTCACCGAGCAGCATCTCCTCCTCTTCGGTTATCAGTAATTCATCTTGATCGGAATCCTCGATATCCATCAGTTCGAGGCTGGTGTTGTCTTGTTTGTTGATCTCGTCGGGGCCGGTCTTCACCCAGACACCATAGCGTTCCAGGTCTTGCTCTTCCCGATATTTCTTGTCCACGGCCATAGATCATTGCTCCCGAGAGGCAGTTTTTTACCCTTCGATTATCGTCAAAATCGGCTAACAGGTTGAGTTAATTCCAATGTGAAACCCATCTTTGGCACCCAACCGCAGTACTTATTCCCTATCAATCATAATGGAGTGGTGAATTCCCTGTAAAGGACGAAGTGGTATAAGCCGTCAATCGAACTATGAAACGCTCGGTATTTCTTGCGGCATTTTACGTTTCGTTCCTGACTTTTTCACTACTGACCCTGTTTTTCGGAGAAACAGGTGTGACTGCTCTGGATAAAATCAGGAATCGGAATCAATCACTATCGGTAAATATGGCGGAACTTAGTCTAAAACAGACAGTTCTCACAGCGGAACTCGATGCTTTACGGAGTAATCCGGAGTCCATTGTCATCGAAGCCAGGGCGCTTGGCCTGTATCGAGTCGGTGATAAAGTGGTCCGGTTCAGAAATCTTTATCCGACACACACACTTCCCGATGCGGGACAGGTGCTCCACCTCGTTCCATTGCAGCGTGTCGATGAAAGCCTGTTGAGGGTATTCGCCATTGCTACAGGCATGGTGATACTTCTCTTGTCCTTGATTCTCTGGAAAGTTAGAGATGCTGCTCAAACGCAGTAATGAAAGCCACAGGCTTCTGGAGACTCAGCTCAAGGCGGGACGAATTGTCGCAATGGCATGTGATACTATCTACGGGATTGTCGGAAGGGTTCCGGACACGGCCGGTTCCATACGCAGAATAAAGGGCAGAGGGGAGACTCAACCATTTCTGCAGCTTCTCCCCGACAGTACGGCTATAGAGTCATCCGGTGCTATTCTGCCGCAGTCGGATATTCTGACCCTCTGGCCGGGGCCTTTTACGTTTATTTTTTCAATGAAAAACGGCGAAACTACGGCATTCAGGGTCCCCGAGGATTCTTCGTTACGGTCATTGATCCGCGAGGTAGCGTCTCCGTTATATTCGACAAGCGTTAACCGGACCGGTGAACCGCCACTGTATGATCCTGCAGATATTGAATCTGAATTCGGGAATGCTTTGGCCCTGGTTGAGGATTCCGGACGATTACAGGGTCGGCAACCTTCAACCGTCGTCGATCTGACCGTCAGACCTTACCGGATACTCAGACAGGGAGCCGGAGTCGTACCCGAGAGATTCCTTACTTTTTGAGCGGCGGCAAGCCCCAAACCTCCCGGTAGGCAGGAATCGTAATCATTGGAGGCCTTTCATATTCGGGTATGTCGTACTCGACGGTTTCATATACGTCATTCCGTACCTGGAACTGCCGCAATACAGTCTGAATTTCCTGCTCGGTCTGAATGGTTCCGTAATTGTGCAGTCTTTTGAGAAATGTCTGCAGGATTCCGAAGGACATCTTGCCGAGGGCCCGGGTCTCCTGGTTCCTGTGTACCCTCTGATCAAGGTCTGTCTGGGCGAAGGCTTTCATGCCGTGCTTCTGATAGACGTCAATAAGATGGCTGGTTTCCACTCCGTAGCCGACGGGGAAAGGAATGGATTCGAGTACCTCCCGACGTACTGCGTATTCGCCCGAGAGGGGTTGTATGATGGCGGTGAGTTCCGGGAAAAACAGGCTGAAAAGAGGTCTTGTTAAAATCTCGGTGACTCGACCCCCGCCGGATGGCCTGACGCTGTCGGAAAATGCCAGAGGTCTGTCATAGAAGGCTTTAACATAACTGATTTCCGGTCTCTGGATGAGGGGTCCTATCAGCCCGTATACGAAGCGGGGATGAATGTTTTTAATATCTGCATCGATATAGACGATGATATCGCCCTTGAGCTGATGAATGGCTTTCCAGAGGTTTTCCCCCTTGCCGCGTTTGGAACCTTCTTCGGGAAGAATCTCTTCCGACAGAAAAGTGTCTGCACCGAAGCTGGAAGCTACTTCCAGTGTCCGGTCCTTGGACCCCGAGTCGATGACGGCGATTTCATCAACCAGAGGGTAGCGGTTCATCAGTTCGGATTTGAAGATAACGACCTCTTTACCGATGGTTCGCTCTTCGTTAAGGGTGGGTATACAGAGCGAAATCGTTAATCCCGTTTTTTCCTTCTGCTCAACCAGATCTTTCAGGTCGGCGAATGCCGAATGGTGGTAGGTATTATTCCGGAGCCAGTCGTTAAGATTCATCCGAGCATCCTATATCTATGGCTTTCAGCAGGGCCGCAAGCTGTGCCAAGCCCTTACTGATGGGTTCAATCAGAACAGATTCTTCCAGTTCACCTGCGTTTTCACCACTGGTAAGCCCGATTGTTACCGCCGGTATCCCCTTGTCTATCAGAGCCGCTACTTCCGAGGTGCTGGGCGTAATACGGGGTTTAATATTCATTCTTTTCAGAATCTCCCTGCCGATTGTGTTGAGAGGGTGGGAGAATTCCGTTCCTCCGGACTTCCGCCGGGCTATCTCCTTGAATTGAACCATAGCTCCGGTTTTCGATGTCATTTCCTCGGCCAGGAAATTGATCCGTGTGGCCAGATCTGAGACTATTTCATCGGATTCACTTCGTATCTCAAAACGCAGGCGTGCTTTGGTAGGCAGGGTATTGTAGGAGGTTCCCGCCTCCATTTGTCCCATCACGATGGTTGTATTCGGTTTCCTGGGAAGGGGGATTTCGAGTATCCGGTTGATCATGTCGTTCATATCGACGATGGCCCCTACGGAATTGAACTTCGTCCAATCATACTGTTCGGGGATCTTGTAAGTCAGTTCTCCCCTGAGCATGCCGATTGAAGAAAAACTCAACCGTCCTATCTTGACACCTTCCAGACATACAGCGGCGGTGAAGGGACGCTTGTAGTTGTCCAGAACGAAGCGAAGACCTTCCAAATCTCCCCGACCGAGACCACGGGAGCTTCCCAGAAGAACGAGATTGGCATCAAGTTCAAGACCGATCCGTTCCATAATAAGGGGGAGCGTGCCCAGGACGGCGACGCCGAGGCTGTTATCGCTTACCCCCGGCCCGATGGCCATGTTCGGTTCAAGGGTGACGGTATGATCGACAGTTTCATTGAAAAGAGTATCAAGATGTGCAACAACCAGTATATCCCTGTCTCCCACCCGACCGGGAACGATGC
>JAUVIY010000259.1 GCA_030592625.1 Spirochaeta sp.
GGTAAGTTCTTTCTCGGCGGCAAGATGAAGGTAGGTGTAGAGCAGCTGTCCTTCATGGAACAGCGGGAATTCCTCCGGCTGTGGTTCTTTGACTTTGACAATCATGTCCGAGTCGTCGAAGAGCTGACTCTTGTCGGCGACGATTGAAGCACCGGCGGCGACATAGTTCTCGTCGGGGAATCCCGCCTGCCTGCCGGCTTCTTCTTCGATGAACACCGTGTGACCGTGGCCGGTGTAAGCCTTAACGTCCGCCGGGATCATGCCGACCCGGTATTCATGGGTTTTGATTTCCTTGATAACACCGATATTCATAAATTTCATCTCCGATATTCGTAATTTGCAGAGAAGTATCTCGCTGATGACACCAGAGGTCAAGAGGATAAATACGAAAAACGTAGAATAAGTTCTAAATAATGCTATTATTCGTAATTTGCATGACCTCTGGCGCCTCTCAAATAACTCTTTCTGATATAGTGGAAGGCCTATGAATGAGCGACATCCTTTCCACCTCATGGCCAAACCTATCGGGCCGTTGTGCAATATCCGTTGCGAATACTGTTTCTATCTGAGCAAGGAAAAGCTTTTCGGCCACAAGAGCCGTTCCGAGTACGCCATGCGGGAGGATGTTCTGGAAACCTTCATCCGGCAGTACATCGAGGCTCAGCCTGAGGAGGCCCCTGAGATCACCTTCGCCTGGCAGGGAGGGGAGCCGACGCTGCTGCCCCAGGCTTTTTTCGAGAAGGCAGTGGAGTTCGAGAAGAAATACGCCCCCCCGGGAATGAAGGTGCAGAATGCCTTTCAGACCAACGGCATCCTGGTGAGTCGAAGCCGGGCTGAGTGGTTTGCCGAAAATGACTTTCTCATCGGCATCAGCATCGATGGTGATGAAAACCTCCACAACCGCTACCGCCTGGACCGGGGAGGGAAGGGCACCTTTCGTGCGGTGATGGCGGGCCTGGAGAACATGAAGGCCGCCGGGGTGAAGTTCAACACCCTCACCGTCGTGCAGAACGATAACGCCGATCATCCCGAAAGAGTCTATGATTTTCTCAAAGGAATAGGCTCCCGTTACTTTCAGTTCATTCCCATCGTGGAGCCGATGCCGGGAGCGGGCGACGGTGTGTCGGACCGGAGGGTATCATCCCGGACGGTATCGCCGAAGCAATGGGGTTCATTCATGACCGGGATTTTCGATCGCTGGGTGAAGGATGATATCGGCGAGGTGTTCGTCCAGCACTTCGACATGCTTTTAGGGCTGCATGCCGGCAACCCATCCAGCGTCTGTGTCAACAGTGAAACCTGCGGTAACGCCATGGCCATCGAGCATGACGGGACAGTGTACAGCTGCGATCATTTTGTTGACCCTGAGCACCGTCTGGGAAATGTGATGGATGAGGCACTGGTTGAGATTATTACTAATCCGATACAGCTGAAGTTCGGGAACGATAAGAGGGATGCGCTGCCGGATCGATGCCTATCATGCCCCCATTTACGGCTCTGCAACGGCGCCTGCCCCAAAGATCGCATCGTCGATGTCCCCGGCGGGAAGCTCAACTGGCTCTGCGAGGGATACTACGCCCTCTACGAACACACAGCACCCCATTTCAAGGCCATGGTGCAGACTTTAAATCGTCGGATGCCCGCCTCGGAGTTCCGCCGATTCTTTATCGTGGATGATGGGCGGCGGCCGGGAAGGAACGAACCCTGCCCCTGCGGCAGCGGGAGGAAGTTCAAGGTTTGTCATGGGCGGAACCCATCGTTGTGAGAGCCGCGTGTGGGTGAGTCGGTAATATGTTCACAGGTTTAATAGTTTTCTATTAAACTCACTCCTCTTGAATAAATGAAATTCTTTCATTTAAACATGGTCCAATTACAGGTTATCCAGCGGGCTGATTACCGATAGCTTATTAATCTCAGCCACATGTGGGAAATATAGTGGCAATCAGCGCGATGTTGTTATACGTTTCGGCGGCGATGGTAAAATGAATAACATTTTTAGCTTTACCGGGCAGAGGGTACCGGTGCGCCGCACCAGATTACCCCTCAAACTGGCGACACATATACCGTTCTGGAAGAATGGTTGGATTTTGATCAGAACCCGGAGGGCGAGTTTGTGGATTACGAAGGGGGCACCCTTACTTTTGGCGATCAACCATTCGAGATGGTGCCGTACTATGGTTTCCCTGGGGACTATTTTCTGGGAATCATTGTTGAAGATATTAACGGTAACCTCTATGAAGAATTTGTACCAATAACAGTTGTTGAATAAGCTGCTATATCGGTAAAGTTATGGTGACTGTCGTTCCTTGAGATCCATCAAAGCACACGTTCCCTCGTATCTGGCTCGAGAGCGCATCAATCATTTTCCGTCCCAGATGAGGTCCTTCATTCATCTGACCGTCGTATCCGGGTCCGTTATCAGCGATAATAATTATGATTGCATCATCGTTTTGTTGAACATCCATTCGGAGTATCGGATACTCGATCGCTCGAAAGGCATGCTTGAAGGCATTTGTCACAACTTCGTTCACCAGAATCCCGAGTGGAGCAATTATGTCGATATCAATCTCAGGCAGATTATCAGCTATCTTTAGGCGGATATCGACTTTCATGCCTCCATAACCTTTTATGATGTTTGAAAAGAGCTGGACGAGATACTCGCCGACTTCGATTTTCTGGGTGAAGTGGGTTTTTTTATTGAGTTGATCCTGTACGAGCGACAAAGATATCATGCGGTTTGCAAGGTCGCCCAGAACCGCCTTGGAAGTTTCATCTTTTGATATCATCTGCTGGAGAGAGATTATCCCCTTGATGATACTGAGGTTATTTTTTACGCGGTGATGAACCTCTCGTATCAGGAGATTGCGTTCGTTTAGCGTTGCCTGCAATGTCTTTTCTGTTTCAATCCTGGTCTGTATTTCCTCTTCAAGCTTGCGAAAACGGTTACCGAGGAAGCCCAGAGTTGTTCCGATGATTATCCCTGAACACTCGGCAATAATAAAACTCTCTGGGGCGTATTCCATATGCCCCATCATATGGAAGAGAAACAGATTAGCCGGTAGAGCGAGAATGCCTGAGACGGTACCCCCGAGGGTACCATATGCGAAAGCTGCAGTGATTACTGGAATGACAACGAAGTAGTTGTTGGATATTCTGAGGATATCACCGAATACGACGATGATGAGTGCGTAAAGGCCAATGGACGTTAGCCATACAATCAGACGGAGACACCGCCCACCGTACCAGGCTTTGTGTTTTCGTAACATCGAGATGCAATCAAGACTACTCATGGGTACATTCTACTGGATCATAGTCGGGAGTTCATGATATTATTGCTATGGATGCTCATTCTTTCAAAGTACTAATGATCATCAAAAGTAATATAAATAAAGTCATATTAATCAAAAGTCTTAACCAGCTTGTATCCATGGAGATAGGTATGGGTAAAGGCACTGTTCTCGTTATCGAAGATGAAGCCATGATAGGTCTTGAAGTCTCGCTGGTTCTACGTAACAGCGGATATTCCGTCCCTCACGTGGTGATGTCTGGCGATGAAGTCGTCAAGAATGTGATGCAAGAGAAACCAGATCTCATCCTTTGCGACATCCGTATTGGTGGATTCCTCGACGGAGTAGAAGCTATTCAGCGGATCCGTCTGATCAATTCAAAAATTCCGGTGGTATATATGACCGCCTTTGGCGACCGTATAACCTGCCGGAGGGCCATGCAAACCAACCCCGCCGCCATTCTGGACAAGCCTGTCATCCATGAAGTGCTTGTAAATACAATCGATCACGCACTGGCCGGGTCCGTCCAAACTTGAAATTTCAATCTCTTCCTCACGCCACCAGATGAATCCACTTAACACATTCCCCCCGCAAGGCCGAAAGATTCTGGTGAACTCCTCCAGGTTTATCTCAACATCATTTCCACAGCAATTCTTGTAATCGGTCCGCCAGTCTCCGAACGGATCATCAATAATCACTCCCACTATCTGGCCGTCCTCTTCCAATGTTACTGCTAGCGAAACAACATGCCGAAGCTTCCGTCCATCCGATAATGGAAATACCCCCGAAAGCACCACACCACCGCCGGCCTCCAAATGTGCGAACATCCTCTTCACCGGCACCTCGGTGGAGAACCGGACAACCTCACGGCCCAGAAGAGTGTTTACCCCCCAGGCCAAGTGATAGGTAAAGTTAAAATCAAGAAGTGCCATCCGGGTCGATATCATTGACAGGACTGGTCGTACGGTGTCGGATCATCCGGTGAAGTGAAGATTTTGCTGTCATTAAGTTCTTAAAAAGATGATTTCCAGTTTTGAGAGCCGATTTTGGATAGTATACGGTAGTTTCTGCGTCTCAATGTGCACATGTAACCTGATCAGGGAATCGAGAGGAGCGTTGTTCTAA
>JAUVIY010000372.1 GCA_030592625.1 Spirochaeta sp.
CCTTTACCTGCAAGTCCTGCGGTGAACTCCATGTTCTCCGGGAGAATCCCGAAACCTGCCCGAAATGCGGCTCTATCGATCTGGAACGAGACCCCGATGTCCTGGATACCTGGTTCAGCTCCTGGCTCTGGCCCTTCAGTACTCTCGGGTGGCCTGAAAAGACGCCGGATCTGGCCACTTTTTTTCCCACAACCACCCTGGTAACCGGCTACGACATCATCTTCTTCTGGGTGGCCCGGATGATTATGGCCGGCCTGGAATTCATGGGCGAGGTGCCCTTCCGGGATATCTACATTACCGGCCTTGTGCGGGACAGAAAAGGCCGAAAGATGTCCAAGAGCCTGGGCAACGGTATCGATCCCCTGGATGTTGTGGATAACTACGGCGCGGATGCCATGAAGTTCACTCTGGCCTATCTCTCGGCTCAGGGTGAGGACCTCCCCATGGACATGGAGACAAGCAAGCTCGGTTCCAAATTCGCCAACAAGATATGGAACGCCACCCGGTTTATCCTGATGAATATGAAAGGCCGGGAGTTGATTGACCTCTCGCGCGCTGAGAAAAATATTGCCGACCGCTGGATCCTCCATCGCCTGAACGAAGCGGTGAAGACTGTCGAGTCCGCTATGGTTTCCTATCGATTCGACGATATGGCACATGCGGTGTACGAGTACTTCTGGAATGATTACTGCGACTGGTATGTTGAATGTGCCAAACTCGGCCTTTACGGCGAAGATGAAGCCGAGAAGAACCGTACCGCCACTATGCTCATTCACGCCCTGGAAGAGTCCCTCAAACTGATGCATCCCTTCCTTCCGTTCATTACCGAGGAAATCTGGAGCAAGCTGCCCGGAGACCGGGAGCCGCTGATTATTACCGCTTATCCCGAAGCCGATACCGCTCGAGTGGATACCGATGCAGAGTCCGTTTTCGGCACATTGAAGGAAATTGTTACCGGCGTGCGCACCCTGCGCAGCGAGTTCACCATCCCACCGTCGAAGTATGTGAAGGTGAAAGTCGAAACTATTGGTGGGGCCATTGTCGCCCTGGAAGGAACCGAAGAGATAGCGGCCATGCTGGTGCGTTCGGATGATTTCTCCAATATGGGGGCAGGGGAGGCCCTCGATGGTTCCCTTGCGGTTGTAGGACGAGGTTTTACAGCTCATGTATTTGTTAAGGACCTTATTGATATCGATGCTGCTGTGATAAGATTTCGCAATTCCCTGGACAAGACAAGGAAACTGATCGAAGGTAAGAAGAAGAAGCTTTCCAATGAAAACTTTGTTTCCAGGGCTCCTTCGGATATCATCGAGAAGGAAAAGACTTCTCTGGCTGAGATGGAAGAAACCGTGGAGCGCAGTGCCGCTTATCTGTCGGCCCTGGAGGGCTGACACCTTGTAGTTCGGAGGTTACCACTTTGAGAAAATTCCTCCTGGTTATTGTTCTTCTCGCAGGAGTTGCCGTCGTTTATTCGATATTCTCCGATCCCGAACGTCGGGAGAAGGTGTTGAACACTATCGAGGGTTCTACCGGTGTTGATCTGGAAGCTGCACCGGAAGAATTACTTGAGGATGCGGGACGTGCCGTCGGCAAAGCTGCCGAGAAAATGCTGAAAGATCTGGGTGACACTCTTACCGATCCGGAATTCCATCAATCTCTGGAACGCTGGGGGAAGGACGCCCTCGAAAGCCTGGATGAGTCCCAATTGAAAGATCTGAAAAAAGACCTGGAGCGGGAAGCGGATCGTGGTAATGGGAATTATGATGCGATATTTGAGAATTATCTCGGCAGCACCGGTAATTCATGAGTTCATTTATGAAGGAAAGGCTTCTTTTCGGCGAATGGCTGGTACGCAAGGGTCGGATGGATTCGGCCGTACTCAAATCGGCCCTTAAGATACAGAACGCAGAAAAGAGCGATACACTCAGAATCTCCCCGAGACTGCTTGGCCAGATTCTCCTGGACGACTTTCAGGTGTTTCGAAGCCGTATCGAGCTCAATCATGTTCTGGTTGAGTTCGAAAAGGTAAAGAGGGCGATTGAGGCGAGGAAGGGCGAGCTTAATATTAAAGATGAGCTGCCGCCACCGAGCAAACCGAAGGTGGGGCCTTCGAGAGAAAAAGTGTCTAAAGGACCTGTGGAACAGGCTGCCGGCCGGTCTCTCTTCGGTCAATTCCTCATCGAGAAGCGAAAAATCAACGATGTTATCCTGGAAAAGGCGTTGGATATCCAGAATCTTGAAATGAAGGAAACCCTCCGGCAGAGTCACCGGCTGCTCGGGGAAATCCTGATGGACGATTTCGATGTGTTTTCAAGCAGGGTGGAGCTTAACAGGCTGCTCATCGAGTTCAAGACATTTAAATCACAGCTCGAGTCCCAGAAGACCGAACTGATGTTTCTGACACGGGATGAAGACAAGGGTTGAGGGTTAATATTCCGGTCGAATTATGGCAGCTGTAGTTAATCTATCAATCTGACCACTCTGCCCGATAATACCTGAACCGTCCTGGCGTGAGCATCCCGGGAGTCTCCCCATACCATTCCGTCATTCTGAGCATCGAATTTCCGGGTGAAGCGAAGTACATCGGTTTCCAGTTTCTCAAGAGCTGAATCCAAATGACCGGCAAGTGCGGTCAGGAAATACTGCATCTCCTTCTTTTTCAGGACTTCTGCAGCCATGTCGGCCAGGTCCGCGGCATGAACCAGACATGGTCCCCGGGATTTATCGAACAGATGGTGAAATTCTTCTTCCTCACCGAACAACACCACTGCTGTATATGCGTATCGCTTCAGATCACGTTCCATGGAACGGCATATGAGA
>JAUVIY010000212.1 GCA_030592625.1 Spirochaeta sp.
ATATAAATTTTGATACAGTCAAGGGAAACGGGAAAATTTATTTAAAAAATAAATTAATAACTTCGGACTGTTATAAAGATGGACACCACAATGAAATACTTCCGGGAGAAAAGTGAAAACGCATAACGCCCCAGGCTGGAGATACCGAGTCTACCGACGTCCATGGGCACCTGCAGAATGCAGTGCTTGCCGGATACGGCTGATGATGGTCATTAACGAATCCCGCTTATTGACCATAATTAGCGCCGTTTAGATCAAAACAAGAGCTACATAGTAGAATTGAGAAAATTGATCTTAAGGATGATGTATATGAATTTCTCCGGAATAGATATGGAAGCTCTTCAGGTCCTGAAAGATAAGAGGGATGTCGGAAAACTGATCCGGATTATAATCTGGGACAGTAAGAAATCCGAGCCTGTTGAGAAATTGCAGCATGCTGCCATGCTGGCAGTCGTAGGCATGGGAATCAAGGTTGAGAAAGAATTAGCTGATACCCTCAGCAAGGTGATGATGAAGAAGGGAGGATTACTCAACCCGTCTGTATATCATCTGATGGAGGCATTAGTCACTCTGGGCAGATCCGATATCGTCGCTGAAACGTTATACGAAGGTCTCGGTGACCGGAGAGAGCGCTTCGATGACCTGGAGAGAAAGAACATTTCCCGAATCTTCGATGTGGCAATGGCACTCGATACAGAATTCGCTAAACCGGATCTGTTTATCTGGTTCTTATACTGGGATCAGTTTGCATACGAAAGTAATAAAAGACTTCGCAAAAGAGCCCTGAAAGCCCTGAGCGGAACATACCTGGAAGATGATGTCCAACGATTCATCTATGCAATTGCCGGGATCGGCAATTGCAAGGCTCTTTTTGAAACGCTGGGTTGGACCGAATCCTCCTTAACGGTGGCAGAAGGAATTGCCGTTCCCCAACAGGCCATGAAGGAGTTCGAGAGATACAAAGCCAAAATCGGTGAATCCTCCGAAGAAGAAGAAACAAAGAGCTTTCTGATCGGCTATATCGAGCGGGCTTTCAGGCTTATGTTCGAGAAGGCGACCTGTGTCTCTGTTTCATTTGATAAAATATTCAAGGGAAGCCAAACTTTATTCGCAACCCCGGACATGAGTTACCAGCTGCCCGGTTTCTGCGCCGGGTGCCTGGCAGAAGACGCAAGTAAGAAGAAGAATTTTACAGGGACTATGGGATCCTATGGAGGCTTTTCCCGCAGCATCACCCTGGGTATCGATTTCTGCCGTAAGTGTAAGCCGAACGCCGACAAATTCATCAAAGTTTTTCCTCTCTCTCTGGAATTCAGAAATGTCATTTACGGATATCTGTTTGCTCAGGCAAATTCTGTGGAGTCTTATCTTCTCAGCTTCTACGAAAATGAGCATTCCGCTGCACTATCGAAACATCTGAAGAAAATGGGAAAAACTGATATGACGAGAGGGATCCCATGGGAGATGGTTTCGGAGAAAGACCTATTCGTTTGAAGGGCTGAAAGCCGGGGTCAGGGCTCCCGTACAGAGCTGCGGCCACTTCACTCAGGTGATAGTCCCCCGGCCTCCCGGATCGATTCCAGGCTCACCCGGATCGCCTCCCGAAACGGCGTGGTCTTTATCAGACCCATGGCTTCGAGGTTCGGGCAGGCCAGTTGGACTTCTTCAGGCCGCGGCGCTCCGGTAGGCGGCCTCTCGTCAGCAACCGCCCTGGAGGGATCGGCCCCCACCAGGGATGCAATAATTTCCCCCATGTCCCTCTTAGTAAAGGGTTCACCGGGACTGATGTGGAGTATGGGACCGGGTAATGAACCTTCGGCCAGGCCGGGCAGGAGTCCGACGATGGCCACGGCCAGGTCCGGCGCATAAGCCGGATACCGAGTCTGCCGGACGTCCAGAAGCACAGGCCCGTCGGAGTCAAGAAAAGCCCTGGCCAGCACAGTCACCGAGGATTCCTCCAGGTTTCCGGAGGATCCGTAAAGCATGGGTACACGCAGAACCCTGTGCTTTCCGGATGCTGCAGTGACGGATTGTTCCCCGGCGAGTTTCCCCCGGCCGTAGTCATTCAACGGGTTTGTTTCATCATCCGGCAGGTACGGAGATGAAGTACCGTCGAACACATAGTTTGTGGACAGGAAAATCAGATTGACCTCTCGCGCCGCGCAGCTTATCGCCAGCGCTTCGGTGGCATCAATATTCAGTCGATCCGCGGCTTCAGGATCCTCGGCATAAACGTCCGGCCGCCGCTCGGCGGCCAGATGGACCAGGACATCCGGCTTTACCTCATACAGCCAGGCATTCACGGCGGCCGGATCGGTGATGTCGATACGGTCGAGATTGCCGCCGGCCCGACTCCAGGCAGCCCCCCGGGCCCGATAGCGGGAATCTGATTCGAGTAGGGCGAGAAGAGGGCGCCCCAGGAGCCCTGAGGCGCCGGTTACGGCAACAGTAATCGTTGAGCTTGAGTTCATAGGAGCCAGTATAGACTGATTCTCCCCGAGGGCCTCGGTAGTGCTTAACTCCATTCCGTATAGACTGCTTGCATGCACATACATAACACAGCCAAGTCAGATGAACCGGAAGAGATCGTTGGCGGCGTGACTGATGCTGCTCCGGCAAACACGATTAATCAGAGATCCAGTTCTATCCATGCCGGATCGTGATCACTTCCGTCTCCGCCATGCAGGGTGCGCCGGTCTATTTTCGGATTCGAGAACCTGTCCGCCAGCGACGGACTGAGCCAGATCTGATCGTACAGGGCGTATTCCGGCGGCTCGGGACCCGGGGGATTAAACCTGTGGGTCCATGCCGGGGTGAGTGGTCCCGGGCCTTGGCCTGCGGTCTCGGGTCGTGGTTTACGGGTTTCAACCGGATTACTCAGTGCATTCGTCAATGGAGCACCCCCGATCGATATCATCGGTGCCAGATGCGGTGAATCCGGCGGGTCATTCATATCCCCGGCCAGGACATAGCGGCCCCCCGGTCCCCCCTCCTCTTCGATAATCCTCGCAATGGTTTCCGCCTGCCTCCGGCGACGGCTATCCGCGGCAATACCCCCGGCCACCGGGTCCGTTCCATAAGGGACGTAATGGCTCTTCAAGTGGGTGTTGTAGAGGGTGAACAGAGGATTACGATCTTCGTCGAGAATCTCCGCCTGGAGAAGATCTCGGCTGAAAACCCGTTTGTTCGGCTCATCAGGATGAACGGCCGTCTGATGGGTGGTAATCTTCCCTATGGGGAACTTCGAGAGGATCCCGACGTCGATGAGACGCCGATCGTTGCCTTCGATGAGGACGACGTGGGGATAAAGGCTCTCCAGGCTATCCCGGTTGAATTCCTTGAGAATACCGATATGTTCCACTTCCTGAACCGCCAGAACGTCGACGTCCATCTCGATGATCCGCCGGGCGACTTTGTCCCGGTCTTTCTCGTCTTTAGCCCGGATCAGTCGTCCCATGAAAGTCCGCACCTTCACATCGTCATTTTCGAAGGTAAGTGAAATTCCGCCTGGAAAGTCATCCGGCGCGGTGTCGATCTCAGCCCTGAAATTGAACCTGGAGAACAAATTGTTGAGGTTGAAAGTTCCGACTTTGACCATGAGAAACCTCTCTTAATATGATTCGATCAGTGCGATGTTCGCGGGGAATCTATGGGACATGGTTCCTCCGGGACAATGATGTTAACATCAGTATACTCATCATTGCCGGAGTCATCCATTCTTAAACAATCGTTTAAGCACTTCGGTACGGTTGATGGTGGTAGACTGCAACTGATCTTTAGCAATCCGGAAGCGAAGAGAGTAGAGTCTGACCATAAAGATAAAGTATTTCTTACATAAGGTATGGCTTAATGAATGAAAGAATGGACAGAACCCGAGTAGTCATCGGAACAGTGGAAGGAATGGAACTATCCATCATCTCCAGGCAGGATCTACTCCGGAACAAGAAAGCGTCCGCCAGATATAGAGATCTTGCCGATGCGGAAATCCTCGAAGATAACCTCACTGAATAACAACCCTTGACCATCAGATCGAGGCCGGAAAGTGGAATAAGAAAAAAGAGGTCAGCATGAACCTGCCGCCTCAGGAATTCCTCTGATAATGTCTCACCCGATTCCGTATCGATTCATCACAGGCCATTTCGGCGGCCTCAAAAAGTGCCTGTTCATCGACACCTTTCAACTCGCCGTTCTCCCAGACCACCCTGCCGTTGATCATCGTCAGAGAAACCGGACCGGTGACGGCGGCCCGGGGCAGGAGATTCGCCGGATCATGAACGGCACCGGCCAGCTCCAGCCGCTCGGCGTCAATCATGAAGAGGTCGGCGGCTTTACCGGGTTCCAGGGATCCCAGGTCAGGGCGGCCCAACAGGTCCGCGCCGCCGACGCAGGCCGCTTTGAGCATCCGGTACGGCGAGGGACTGCCTCCCCGTTCTTTGCTATGGAGGCATTGCATGAGATAGGCCATACGCAGGGAGTCCAGCAGATTTGAACTGTCGTTGGTGGCCGATCCGTCGCAGCCGAGGCCCAGGGATACTCCGATTCTGTCGATGGCCGGGATGTCGAGGATGGGGAAGCCGCCCAGAACCGCCGGGGCCGGGCAATGGGAGAGGCCGGTACCGGTTCGGGCCAGTGTCTCTAATTCCTCATGGTTGAATTCCCAGCCGTGGGCGAACCAGACGTCGGGACCGACGAAACCGATACTCTCACACCACTCCAGGGACCTCATCCCCCATCGCTCCGACATGAGGGCGTTCTCCCCCTCCCCCAGGTGGGTATGCAGCCGGACACCCTTGTCCCGGGCCAGAGCCGCGGACTCGATGAAGGTGTCTTTGCAGGCGTGAACCGGTTGGCAGGGAGCGACGACTATCCGGCTCATGGAGAAGGGGTTCGTGTCATCATACAGCCCGATGAGCCGCTCGCAGTCGATGAGGAATTCATCGGTG
>JAUVIY010000154.1 GCA_030592625.1 Spirochaeta sp.
ATCGGCATCAGGGGTCTATTCGTAGATGAGAATACCAAAAAAAGGAGTGGCTATAAAGAGACCGCCCCTCAAAGGAGACGGAAATCCCCGGATGGCTTCCGCTTATTTATCCGAAGAGGTAGCCGTTCACCAGACTTTCGATATATTCCTGTTTGCCGCTGGTGGTTGCGGGTTCTCCTTTCTCTCCCATGGCGGCCAGCTGCTCAAGGGTCAGCTTACCGGCTTCGAAGGCCGCACCATCACCGGAATCCCAACTGGCATATCGGGCCTTCAACATCTCCGCCAGTTTACCGTCGTCGATAATCTTCTGAGCTGTTTTAAGACCGAGGGCAAAGGCATCCATACCCGCGATATGAGCCAGAAACAGATCCTCGGAATCGGTGGAGTTCCTCCGCCGTTTGGCATCAAAATTCAATCCGCCGGTGGTGAAACCGCCCATGGCCAGGATTTCCAGCATGCCCTGAGTGGCCTGATAGACATCAGTGGGGAATTCATCGGTGTCCCAGCCGTTCATCAAATCGCCCCGATTGGCGTCAACGCTGCCCAGGAGTCCGGCATCCCGACAGGTTCTGAGGTCATGCACAAAATCATGACCGGCCAGTGTGGCATGATTGGCTTCGATGTTGCATTTGAAATCTTTATCCAGACCGTAGTTTTTCAGGAATCCGATAACCGTTGCCGCATCGAAATCATACTGGTGCTTGGAAGGCTCCATTGCCTTGGGTTCGATGTAGAATGTACCGGTGAAACCGGCTTTACGGGCATAGTCCCTGGCCATTCCGAGAAATCTGCCGATATGATCCAGTTCTCTTTTCATATCGGTATTCCACAGGGTCATATAGCCTTCCCGACCACCCCAGAAGGTGTAACCCTGTCCGCCGAGCTTAATGGTGGCATCGATAGCCGCCTTCACCTGATGAGCCGCATGGCCGACAACCTGGAAGTCTGGATTGCTGGCCACACCGTTCATGTAGCGGGGATGGGAGAACATGTTGGCGGTACCCCACAGAAGCTTGACACCGGTGCTCTCCTGCCTCTCTTTCGCCAGATCGGTCATAACCATCAGGTTCTTTTCTGATTCGGACTGATTCGCGCCTTCCGGGGCCATATCCGTGTCGTGGAAGCAATAGAAAGGGGCATCAATCTTGGTGAAAAACTCGAAAGCGGCATCCAGCTTGTTTTTTGCCGAAGTCATGGGGTCGGGATTCCCCCAGGGATGATCGATGGTGGGACTGCCGAAGGGATCACTGCCGTCTCCGCAGAAGGAATGCCAATAGGCGATGGAGAACCGAAGATGGTCCTGCATGGTCTTACCGCCGATCACCTGTGCGGGGTTGTAGAATTTGAAAGCCAGGGAATTATCAGATCCGCTGCCCTCAAAGGCCACTTTGCCGATTCCGGGAAAGTACTCTTTACTGCCGATAAAAATGTCGCTCATAGTTATAACTCCTGATACTTATTGCGGCGGCGAACCGCCGTATTAATGACTCAACTGAAAAAAGAGTAGATTGTTGCAAAGACAAGGCGCAAAAAGCACAGAAAGCGCAGTGTACCCTGGGTACATGAGCATTTCGAGCATTTTTGTAACGCATTACGCAATATCCCGCTTTGCGGGATACCGCTGGTTGTATTTGCGTCAAGATTGCTTTTTTCAGTGGAGTCATGAATTACCTGTACAGAGGTGCCAATGCATCCAGCCAGCTGCGGTAACGCGCATAGCCCTCGTCATAGTCACCGCGCAGGGCCGGGTTCGGCTCACAGGATGCACTTTCATCAACGGTGACATGTGCATCAATGATGGCGCTGAGCTTTTCACTGTCGCCCCCCTCAAGCATCCAATAAGCCTGAAGGGCCGCGCCTAGGGCCGCAGCTTCTGCCTGCTTCGGAATGAGTACCGGTACACCGAGCACATCCGCGGCCATCTGCCGCCAGACGGGACTCCTGGCACCGCCGCCGATCATCCGGATCTGCTTTGCATCGAAACCCAGTTCCCGGAACCGGTCCAGGCCGATTTTCATGCCGTATACCGCGGACTCCAGGGAGGCCCTGGCCACATTTTCCTGAGTGTAGTTCGTGGTATTCAGGCCCATGATACTCGCTTTCCCTCTGGGAAGATTGGGGACCCGCTCACCGTTGAAGAAAGGCAGCATGGTGACACCTTCCGCACCGGCAGGAGCCTTGGCACCGGCATTATCGATTTTCTTGACATTGAGTCCGAATAAATCCCGGGTCAGCTCGGTGGCTACGGTGCAGTTCATGGTGCAGAGCAGGGGCAGCCAACCGCCGGTGGAGGAACAGAATGCGGCCAGGATGCCTTCGGGATCGACAATGGGTTTGTCCGAATATCCGTAGAGGGTGCCGCTGGTTCCCATGCTCATGGTAATGACACCATCCCTGACGGTGCCGGTTCCTACGGCCCCCATCATGTTGTCGCCGCCTCCGCTGGAGACCGGGATACCTTCAGGCAGGCCGGTTCGGGCCGCCGTTTCCGCCGTGATGCGGCCGGCCTGTTCATCCGGACCGATAAGCCGTGGAAGCTTTCCGAGCAATTCTGAATCTACCGAACGGATCAGATCTTCCTGCCAGACTCTCTCCCTTACGTTGAGCAGTCCGGTACCCGATGCATCACCGTATTCCATCACGGCCTCGCCGGTAAGCCAGTAATTCAGGTAGTCATGGGGAAGCAGAACCCAGCGCATCTTCTCGTACAGATTACCGTATGTTTTCTTCAGCCAGAGTATCTTACTGGCAGTGTATCCCGGAGCTATTAGGTTTCCGACTTCAGAGAGCAGCTTGCCGGTACCCCCGTAGGCCTCTGTCATTTCATCACATTCACCGGCAGTGGATGTATCACACCAGAGTTTCACCTTGTAAAGCGGATTACCGTCTTTATCTATAGCGACAAATCCATGCTGCTGACCGGACACGCCCACGGCCTGAACCGAAGCCCGGATATCCGGATCCACCTGATTCAGACAGCTGAGCAGCGCGTCGATCCACCATTCGGCTTTCTGCTCCCGGGTACCGTCATCTTCGGCAATCATGTCGTGTTTCGCCGAAGCCATAGCCACAACCTTTTTTGAATCCGCGTCGTAGAACATGGTTTTAGTGCTTTGTGTGCCGTTATCGATTCCCAGAACTATTTTCATCAGGCTCTCTCCGTTCTTGAAGATTGAAATAATAGCTTAATATCCGAAACGGAGAGAGGTAATGGACAGAAAGTGATTTTGATGCATAAAATTGACCTTGAGATGCTGATTACACTCCAGGATATCGTATTCGTATACCAACTTAAGGACCCCGAAGACATCAAATGGCACACGCGACATCACAGTCATCGGGCAAGACAGTTCGAACTGCACTACTTCATTGGAGGCGAAGGACATTTCCGTGTCGGAGGAACACTGCACACCGTGCAACCCGGCTCCATGTTTGTCTGCCCTCCGCGCATTCCCCATGCTATTGAAGCCCGGAAAAATGACAACCCGATTTCTTACTATGCGGTTCTCTTCACCATTGAAGATACACCCGAAGTCGATGAATTGGAGGCAATCCTATACAGAGCGGCATCAAAACCGCCTCAGAACATCGGCCGCAATTACCGGTTCTTCTTCGAGGAACTCAAAGAGCGCAGCCGTTCCACATCATCTGTAAGACGGCAGGCGGCTCTGTACCAGATCATCTCCTTTCTCTATCTCATCGGTGACGGGGACATACCCGGCGGAGAACCCGGCAACATCCACCTGGAAAAAGCACTGGACATGATGCAGGAGAAGGTTTTCAGCAAGCTCAGGTTGCCGGAAGTCGCCGGAAAACTGGGAATCACCGAATCCTACATAATCCGTCTGTTCCGTAAGAAACTGAACATCACTCCGATGAAATATTATACCCGTCTGAAAGTTGAAGCTGCTGCATCCCTGCTTACGGATACACCTCTGGCGGTATATGAAATTGCCGACAGGCTTAATTTTTACAGTGAATATCACTTCAGCCGCGTCTTCAAGCACTACACCGGATCGGCTCCGTCGATGTATCGTAACGAACAGTACCAGCGACGCGGCCCGACAGGAGAAACCCACTATGACAATCAACAGAATCGATGAAGGAGCCCTGGAATGCGGGACACCCAACGGGCTTCGACTGGGCTTTCCCACCGGTATCAGCACCAGAAGATTCAGCAGTGCCGATACCGTTTCCATCAGGAACTCCGAGGGAATCGTCATAGATGCATCCGGAAAAACCACATCCTGGCCGATTGAGAAATTCATTGAACATGAAGGTGATATGGTTGCTGTCGGACCCTGGCTGGAAAACAGCCGGCCTTTCGATGAGGTACCCGTCGATCTGAAAATGATAATCCGCCTGCTGCCCGCCGTTAGGGCTATCAGAGCCGCAGGATATCCCCTGAATGGACTTTACAGCAGGGCGGTACGGTGGCTGCCCGACGGGGGCATCCTTATCTATCCTCCAAAATTGGCTTCCTGGGTCAGGGAATTGAATCCGGATAATGAATCGGTGCAAGCCTGGGAGAAGTGGGTTCACCCCGACCAT
This sequence comes from Spirochaeta sp., assembly GCA_030592625.1. Classification (GTDB taxonomy): domain Bacteria; phylum Spirochaetota; class Spirochaetia; order DSM-2461; family DSM-2461; genus UBA2779. The sequence goes on from JAUVIY010000154.1 coordinate 4,552, forward strand.
CAGGGGGAGGCCGCATGGTCTTTCACCCTGGGTGTCCTGGCCTGGCGCTCATTAACCGGGGTGGATCCATTTGCCGATGAAACCGGTGAAGCCCGCAGGGAGCGGATTCGCAGGGGTGCCCTGCCCCCCCTGGAGGCCCTGACGCCCGGAGTTGATAAAGGTGCGGCCGCTCTGATACGAAAATCTCTCATCGGAAGTGAAGATGAAATTCCGAGTGTTGAGGAATGGGAAGGTCTGATTGACCTCTGGCGCCGGGAGGGTATCGTCTCCGATCTGTCGGACACGGAAATCGAAGAGCGCAAGGCACAAGCCGCCCGGAGAGCCGGGACGATTGAAAGAGAACTGAAGGCTCGCCGTTGGTTCAGAAAATCCGGATGGAAACTCTTTACCGCCATCATCACCACAGCGGCTCTTCTGTTATTTGTGTCCTCTCCGATCCGCAAGGCCCTGGAAACACCGGTAACCGCCGGCATGACACCCCTGCAGGTTGCCGAAACCTATTACGGTGCCATTGATGCCATGGACTCTGCAATCATGAATGACTGTCTTGCCAGGAAAACAGGCAAAGACGACATTCGACTCGTCGATACCGTCTTTGTCACCACCAAGGTTCGACAGGGATATGAAGGGCTTGGCGATCCACCCAGGGCTTCCGACTGGATCATGGACGGGAAACCGGAACTGCCTGCGGGAGTCTGGCCCTGGGGCGTTACCGATCTCAAACTCAAAGAACTCACAAACAGCCGGATCGAAGCCCGCTATCTATTATGGACTCCTCCCGGGGGAGGTACCGAAGGCGAAACCACGGCATGGTCCGTATCCCGTACAGACATCCTGAGCTTTACCGAGGGGAGGAAATCCTGGGAAATCAATGCAATCGACAGGATTACGGAAGACTGAGCGAATAAAGCATCATCCCGCCTCCGGCAGCAACGGATGTGCCGCCGATGGCCAGCATACCGACCGACAAGCTGTTTGCCATCGAATTATCCGGGAGAAAAGCCTTCAGAAGCCCGCCGAGGGTCATCATACCGACTCCCGTGGCAAAGACAATCTTGCCACCGGTCTCGTATGTTCCTTTTCGAGTATCCAGAGAAGAATCGAGGTTCAAGTTCTTTGAAACTTCCAGGTTTTCCTCCCCCGATATCGGCTCTCCGACAGGCGTGATAATAGGATGGGCATTCCAATATGCCCTGATTTCGTCATCGATGTTTTTCGATTTGAGTTTCTTATCCGGAGCGGATGATTTGGTTTCCACCATTTTTCCGGCAGCAAGAATGAAGGGATCTTTCTCCATCAGATCGATTTTACTGACGGTTTCCTTATCATATTGCAGGACATCGACTTCCCCATCGAAGCAGTACACAGACGTTTGACGTTCTCCACCCTCATCCGCAAGGTCGTAGAACAGATCGTAACCAAAATCGGTGCCACGAACACCGGCAACGGTATCATGTCCTGTAATCCAGAGCCTTGATCCGCCGAAGAGAGAGGCAACTTTCACACGGATTCGTCCGTAGGTCACCCTGAAAACTCCCCCGCCGTTGCCATCCAGCGAGGTGATGGTAAAAGTGGTGCTCTCCGCCAGCTTGATGACACCACCATTACCGTTGTTCAACAGGATTTCCACAAAACTGCCGTCATCGGTCAGAATCATGTCGTCTACCTGAAGAGGCAACCCGATAACGTCATCGGCTGCGATGTCATAAGACGTCGATTGTCCGTCCCTGACAACCTGGAAACCGTTTCCCTCGGCGTAGGAAACCACTGCATCGGTTTGTGAGTACAGAGGCATGGCCGAAAAAGCCAGAAA
>JAUVIY010000286.1 GCA_030592625.1 Spirochaeta sp.
AAGTGTACGTTTTCGCATCAGACGCCACATGGCCCCCCATGGAATATGTTGACGACAATGGCGACATTGTCGGTTTCGACATGGACCTTCTCGAAGTTGTGGCGGAAGCTGCCGGATTTGAATACGAAGTTCAGAATACCGGTTGGGACGGAATCTTCGCCGGCCTGGCCAACGGGGCCTACGACGCCATCATCAGCTCGGTCACCATCACCGAAGAACGGAAAGTCACTATGAGTTTCTCCAGTCCGTATATTAACGCAGGACAGATTCTGATTGTCCCCGACGGCTACTCCGGCGGTGAAATGCTCGCAGATTTCTCCGGCAAGAAAGTCGGCGTCCAGCAGGGCACCACCGGTGACTTCGCCGTCGAGGAAATCGCTTCCATCGATCGCCGGGCTTACGACGATATCGGCCTAGCCGTGGAAGACCTGATAAACGGCAACCTTCACGCCGTGGTCTGCGACTCTGTAACCGCTATTGACTACGTCGTTGCCAATGAAGCCTTCAAGGGCAAATTGGAGATTCTGGGCGAACCTTTTACCGAAGAGGAATACGGTATCGCCGTTCAGAAGGATAACACCGAGCTGCTGTCTCTCCTGAACAAAGGCATCGCAGAAGTGTTTGCCGATGGTACCCAGGCCAAACTGGTTGAGAAGTGGCTTCGCTAGATCAACAGGGAGGTCCCCGGATCGAAGTTACCGACGGGGCCCTCCTCCCTACCCGAGGCGACAGGTATATCATCGACTCCTGGAGACTCACGATCGCCTTCGCGGTTCTGGCGCTGATTCTGTTGATCTTTGTCACTAAAGATCCGTACGATCAGATATTCAGAGTCGTTATCAAAGGCGCTCCCCTGACATTCGGCGTAACCGCCGGAGCGATTCTGGGATCCATCGTCCTGGGTTTATTCACCGGTCTCGGACAAATTGCCCGGGGCCGAGCCCTGAATCTGGTTGCCGGGGTGTACGTGGAACTGATCCGCGGTATCCCGCTCCTGGTTCAGCTTATTTTCATCTATTTCGCACTGGGGAAATTCTTCAGACTTGACGGATTCCCCGCGGCGGTCATTGCCCTGTCAATATGTTACGGCGCGTACATGGGAGAAATTTTTCGGGCAGGTATCCAGGCTATCCCCAGGGGACAGATGGAAGCCGCCCTGGCCCTGGGCATGACCCGGGGGCAGGCCATGCGGCTGATAATCCTCCCTCAGACTATGAAAATCATTCTGCCGGCCATCGGTAATGAGTTTATCGCCATGCTCAAGGACTCTTCCCTGGTGTCGGTGATAGCCCTGCGGGACATTCTCCGACGCGGCCGGGAGCACGTGTCCCGGACCTTCCTATCTCTGGAGACTTACGCAGTCGTAGCCCTGGTGTACCTGGTGTTCACATTGGTTCTCTCCAAGCTGGTAGCCATGATGGAAGACAGGATGAAAAAACATGAGCGATAACAGGATAATGGTTGACATTCGCGGCGCCGAGAAGGATTTCGGTATCGTCATGGCCCTCAAGAGTGTGGATCTTACGGTGAATGAAGGAGAGGTTGTTCTCATTATCGGCCCATCGGGATCCGGTAAAAGTACGCTGCTCCGCTGTATCAACAGACTCGAAGCCCTTACCGGCGGTCAGATTTTTGTCGACGGTGATCCATTGGTGGGACCCGATGCTGATATCCGGAAGATCCGCGAGGAAACCGGTATGGTATTCCAGGACTTCAACCTGTTTCCTCACAAGACAGCTCTGGAGAACATCAGTCTCGCTCCGATGAAAGTCAAAAAGTATACCATCGGAGAATCAGATGCCAAGGCTCAGAAACTCCTCGAACGTGTCGGCCTCGGCGACCGGGGAAACTCTTATCCGGGACAGCTTTCCGGAGGTCAGAAACAGCGCGTGGCCATTGCCCGGGCTGTGGCCATGGAACCAAAGGTAATGCTCTTCGATGAGCCCACAAGTGCCCTGGATCCTGAGATGGTTAAGGAAGTCCTGGATGTCATGCTGGATCTGGCCAGGGAAGGCATGACAATGATGGTGGTGTCTCATGAGATGGGTTTCGCACGGGCCGCTGCCGACAGGGTTGTGTTCATGGATGAAGGAGAAATTGTGGAAATCGGTCCACCCGATAAAATCTTCGAAAATGCCAAAGAAGAACGGACCAGAAAATTCCTGAAACACATTTTATAATTTTAAGTTGTCACGCTGGACTTTATACCACATAGGAGTGTTTTCTCTTTACCCGGGCCGAGTTTACTCCCTATCTTTGGTTCCATGTCGTCAAGAAAATCCTTTTTAAATGAATTCCGGACACTCAAACCTCATATACGAAAATACAGATGGGCCTATATCACCGGCCTGGTATTTCTCATACTCACAGATGCGGGACAAATCGTCATTCCCAGGCTCATGGGTAATGCCGTCGATCTGATTGCCGAAGGGATTGGGAATACCGCTGCCGTCGGGAAACTGATGCTTGGAATCGTCGGCCTGGCCGTCATCGTTGCCGTGGGCAGATACGGATGGAGGAATTTCATTATCGGTTCCGCCCGCAGAATTGAAACAGACTTGAGAAACGATCTCTACGGAAAGCTGCTTTCCCTGACCGGGTCTTTTTATGGTCGGTATAAAGTGGGAGACCTGATGGCCCGGGCCACTAACGATCTCCGTTCGGTGAGAATGGCGACCGGGATGGCCCTCATTGCTTTTATCGACGGCATTTTCATGACAATAGTCATCCTGACTGCATTGTTCGTCGGATACGGCCGGCTGGGGTTGTTGATTGTCATGCCTCTGCCGCTTGTAACGGCGATGGCCCTGATCCTCGGTCGCCTCATCGGCCCGCTGTTCCGCAAGGTTCAGGAAAGTTTCGCCCGTATCAGTGAACATGTTCAGGAAACACTGGCCGGTATCCGTGTCATCAAATCCTTCGCCCGGGAAAAGCGGGCCCTGGATACTTTTGCGGAAATCAATACCGATTACGGCAAGGCCAATATGTCCCTGGTGAGGTTCTGGGGTTTGATTTTTCCCGCAATGGGATTCATCGCAGGGTTGACTGTCCTGCTGCTGTTGTTTTTCGGCGGACGGCAGGTGCTTGACGGGCGATTGAGCCCCGGTGATTTTGTTGCCGCGCTTGCTTATCTCGGCATGCTGCTCTGGCCGGCCATGAGTGCCGGATGGGTGGTTAACATTATGCAGAGGGGAGCAGCATCCATGAAACGGATCAATGCCATACTCGATGAAATCCCCGATATCACTGATCTACCCGATGCCACCGACGATATTCCTTCAGGGGAGCTCGAATTCCGCTCGGTTCAATACGCTTATAATGATACGGGTGCTGTATTGAAAGATGTGAGCTTTATCGCGCATCGTAGCGGTTCCACAGGGATACTCGGGCGAACCGGATGCGGAAAAACCACATTGGTGAAACTGGTGCCCCGGCTTCTGGACCCGCCTGAAGGCTCTGTTCTCATCGGTGGAAAAGATATTCGCCTTTTTAAACGAAGCAATCTCAGGCAGGCTCTCGGCGTCGTATCCCAGGATGTGTTCCTGTTCTCCGATACCATCAGGGAAAACATCCTTTTCGCCAGACCTGTTGCCTCTGATGATGACATCGAAGATGTGATTGACGCCGCCGGACTCCGTACAGACCTCCCCTTCTTTCCCGATGGACTGGAAACTCAAGTGGGAGAGAAAGGCGTCACTTTGTCCGGAGGTCAGAAACAGCGCATCGCTATCGCCCGGGCACTGATTGCCGATCCGGAAATACTCATTCTTGATGATGCTCTATCGGCAGTCGATGCAGAAACCGAAGAGAGGATACTGGAGAACCTTTTCAGAATGCGCCGGGGAAGAACCACCTTGATGATATCTCACAGGGTTTCCGCCCTGTCCCGCTGTGATCGATGCATCGTGCTTGAAGACGGAC
>JAUVIY010000168.1 GCA_030592625.1 Spirochaeta sp.
ATCTGTTCGGCCTCAAGGGCTTTAATCACATCCATAAATCTATCCTTCCGACGTCCCTCGCAGCTCGTCGCGGACTCGTCGTATCTCTTCGTCCATCCCACCGGTATTAAGCAGATCGGGACGGTTCAACAGGGTTTTTTCCACCCTTTTTCTCAGGCGCCATGCCTCTATATTGGCATGATGACCCCCGAGCAGGATCTCCGGAACCCGTAGACCCCTGAATTCCTCAGGACGCGTGTAATGGGGATATTCCAGAAGAGGCTGGGTAAAACTCTCTTCTTCCAGAGATTCCCGTGTAATCACGCCGTCCAGAAGACGGTATATCGCGTCCACCATAACCAGAGTCGAAATCTCCCCGGAGGAGATAACGTAGTCACCGATGGATATCTCATCATCGACATACAGATCTATAACCCGTTGGTCGATGCCTTCATAACGTCCACAGATGAAGATAAGTTCATCTTCACCGGCCAGTTCCCGGGCTACATCCTGTGTAAAAAGACGTCCCGAAGGGGTTGGAAAAACCACTCTTTTACCCGCTCCCCCGACGGCGTCAAGCGCACGTATCAGAGGCTCAGGCTTTAAAACCATACCGGCACCGCCTCCATAGGGGGTGTCGTCGCAAACGCGGTGCCTATCATACGCATAATCACGTATGTTGACAAGTTCGTAGTCCACTAGCCCGCGCCTGACGGCTTTGGACATGATGGAATCATCGAAAAAGCCCCTGAGGATACCGGGAAATAGACTTAAAACCGTAAATTTCACGATTATTCCATCAACCAGAGGTCTGTCAGAACAAGAGTCCCGTTTTCGATATCCGGTTCTCCAACGAAACGGGACCGGAATGGAACCAGAAAGCTATTTCCGTCCGGTTTCCTGATTTCCAGCAAATCATCGGAAGATTCAATGATACCGATGATTTCCCCAAGTGTTGTTCCATTCACATCAACAAGTAACAGACCGACCAGATCGCTCAAATACCACTCGTTGTCGGTTAGCGGGGCTCCTGAATCCCTGGGAACCAGAATCTCATAACCGGCCAGAGTTTTTCCCGCTTCAGGAGAATCCACTCCGGTCAGTTTGATTAATCCGCCCTCATGCTGCATCCGGAATCCCTCAACCTGATACTCACGCTTCCAGTCCCGGTTCCTGGCCTTGAGAATCACAGATTTCAGATCGAAGAAATGAGCCCATTCACCGGAAAAGCTTTTTATTTTCAGCCATCCCTTGAGACCCCAGGCAGTTCGAACCGTACCAATTGCGACCGTTTCCATGACTTCAGGATTATTCTGTCAGGAGACCGTTCAGTCGAGGATTTCCAGGACGAAACGTTTCCCCGACTTGCTGGAAGCGGCGCTGAGAATAGTTCGGACAGCTTTGGCGATGCGGCCGTGCTTACCTATCACTTTACCGATATCATCCTCGGCAACCTTGAGTTCCAGTATTGTCGATTTCTCACCTTCAATCATCGTCACTTCAACCTGTTCCGGTTCATCTACAAGAGACCGGGCAATGAATTCAACAAGATCTTTTTCCATATCCGGCCTACTTGATGGTGATATTGTTTCTGTTCAGCAGGCGCTTGACGGTAATGGTGGGCCGGGCGCCTTTAACGAGCCATTCCTTCACCTTGTCCTCTTTGATGGAAATCTGCTTGTCTTCAGCTTCGATGGGGTGGTAGTAACCGACTTCGTCGATAGTACGGCCGTCCCGGGGTGCCCGGGAATCCATAACGACAATACGGTAGTACGGGCGTTTTTTAGTACCCATCCTCTTGAGTCTGATTTTAACACTCACAAATTCAACTCCTTGAAGGAGACTTCTTCATAAATAAGCCTCCCTGAATTTCAATTTCTAAATTTTCGGACCGGTCATGCCGGCCATGCCACCCATGAACTGCTGTTGAAGTTTTTTATTCTTGGCCATTTTTTTCATCATATTCCGCGACTTGTCAAAATTCTTTAACAATCTGTTTACCGCGGAAACGCTGGTCCCGCTCCCTCTTGCGATTCGTTTTCTCCGGGGCGGGCCGATTATACGGTGATTCCGTCTTTCTTCCAAGGTCATGGAGAGAATAATAGCTTCTTCTCTCTTCCACTGCTTCTCATCCAGTTTGGATTCGTCTATCTGACCGGCCATCCCCGGGATCATTTCCAATAGGGATTGCACGCTGCCCATCTTCCTCATCCTGGAAAACTGATCGAGATAATCCTCCAGTGTGAAAGTGGTCCTGGCCATTTTCTCCTGGAGCTTTTCGGCTTCATCCGCCTCGATAGCACCTTGAGCTTTCTCCACGAGGGATACAACATCACCCATTCCGAGAATTCGGGATGCGATTCTGTCAGGATGAAAGGGTTCGAGGTTTTCAATCTTTTCGCCGATGCCGATGAATTTGACCGGTTTTCCGATGACGCTTCTAAAGGACAGGGCGGCACCGCCCCGGGCGTCCGAGTCGAACTTGCTCAGTATTATGCCGGTAAGATTGAGGGTCTCGTTGAAACTTCCGGCAATCTCGACGGCATTCTGCCCGGTCATTGCATCGGCTACCAGAAGAATTTCATCGGGGGTGACACTGTCCTTCACCCGACTGATTTCCTTCATCAGTTCGTCATCCACCTGCATACGGCCGGCGGTATCAACAATCAGTACATTGAATTGTTCTTTTTTAGCCTGTTTGAAGGCGTTCTTTGCCACCTTCTCAGGTTTGTTGCCGTTTTCACGATAGATGCTGACTCCCACTTGTGCGGCGAGTACTCCCAGCTGTTCCGCAGCAGCCGGCCGTGTCAGGTCGGCAGCGACAAGCATGACACGTCGGCCCTCATTTTTCAGCCTGGAGGCAAGTTTCGCCGCCGTCGTTGTCTTACCGGAACCCTGGAGACCGACCATTAGAATCACCGAAACCGTATCGGGCCCTTTAAGCTCCAGCTCGGCGGTTCCATCTCCCAGAAGGGCGACGATTTTGTCATGGATGATTTTGATGAACTGCTGACCGGGATTGACGGACTTGAGAACTTTTTCACCCAGAGCTTCGTCGATGGTGCGGTTCACCAGGCGCCGGACTACCCGGAGATTCACATCCGCTTCCAGAAGTGCCATCTTAATTTCTTCGACGGCTTCCCGAATATTATTTTCGCTTAATCGGGTATTCCCCGACATGCGTCGGGCGATACCGGAAAATGTTTCTGTTAGTTTTTCAAGCATACGTACCACCCCCTCTTTCGGGCGTTCCCACTTTATACTGTTCCGAAGCTTGATAAGTCAACGGGATGAAGGGGAATGAGCAAATTAACTGCTCGCAATTTCGCTTTGCGAAACCGCTGTTTTCCTCTCATTTCGTTTGAGAATAAAATATTATCGGATACGGAAATAATGACGCTGAAGCCAAAGGAGTCTCTCTTCCGACAGATCACGCCATTCGGTGAGGGGCCAGCCATTGATAACGTTCTGATAGAGTGCCGCCGAACGATCCAGATCTCTATCCTCTCCGGGTTTCTCCAGATAGGAAGCCAGTCGGTAGAGCCACTCGGCACGACGTGTCCCTTCATCCGATGCGGTCAGTTCCTCGAGTATCAGAAGACTCTGACTGTCATACCCCGCCTGTTCGTCGAAAACTTTCAGTACAACAGCCAGAATATCAGGGTCGGGACCGTCTTCAATATATTTCGGGAGCCAGGTAATCAGCGGACCAATTGACCCGGAACGGGCGGCATTTTTCATAAGTGAAGCTCTGGCCCTTCTGCCGGCTTCGTCATTCCGGGACGCATCCTGTTCCCAATACTCAATGGCTTCTCCAAAACGTTCTTCGTCGGCAGCGATAATTGCCGCTTCATTCCTCGCTTCGGCATCCGTGGGCATGGTGCCGGGAATCGGATTCTCTGAGGTTTCGGGTATTGGTCCGTTATCGATCCGGGGGCGGTCATCATCCTCATCAACCATCACAGTCCGGACAACTTTTTCACTACCACCACTGGAAAGATCCTGCCTCTCGAAGACAAGATTCCAGTTTCCGGTCTCGGTGAACATGAATCTGAAATGAGTTGAATTTCCGTCCAGTTCTCTCTCCAGAAAACGCCACGAACCGGGAGTCGAACGATCGGAACGGAAAATCCAGCCCAAACCCTCGATGGTAATGGTGAACTCTCCCGGACCCTCGAGCAGGCGGGATGGAGATGCGGCGGAAACTGCAGGATCGTCCAGTGCCTGTTCTTCAGGCTCAGCTGTTGCCATATCGGCCGTTTTACTCGGCTCGATCGTATCGGAAACTACAGCTGCCACAGGCGGAGCTTTGGTTTCACTGTAGGGCCGGTCTTCAACCAGAAGCGGATTGGGAGGAGTTTCTGTTTCTTGAGCTTCTATTTCTTGAGCTTCTGTTTCTTGAGCTTCTGTTTCTTGAGTTTCTATTTCTTTGGTTTCTATTTCTTTGGTTTCTGCCTCTTTGGTTTCGGCATCATTTGTTACCGCTTCTTCAGGAACAACCTCTTTCTCAATCGTTGATTCCTCGACCTCCGTATCGGCCGGCTGGAGGAACTCGTCGACAGCTGTTTCTTCTAATTCTGGTGTAAGGCTTTCTACCGATTCAGCTTGAACTTCTGCATCGTCTATATCTTCCGGGAGAGGTTCACTGTCGACAAGCTTTTCCGACTCAACCGTTTTGCCGGAGTCACTTACCTCGATAGTATCAACGTTGTCACCGGTTACGCTCACCTCTTCTATGTCAGATACTTCATCCGCGGTTTCATCCACGGTTTCATCAACTGCTGTCCCGGCACAGGCGGCCAGAATCAATACAGTTATACATACAACGGCGGTGAAAAGCGGCCGAGTCAAGGAGCTTCCTCGGGAGATGGGATTCCAAGGGAGCGGAAAATAAGTCTGTCGTTGTCTTCTGCAAGTGTGTCGATACCGGCTTCGGAAGGATTGATCCAGTAATAATCAACATCTTCCCGGCTCCAATACCGTCGGGGCTGCCTGGCGGGATATACGATTCCGGTATCAGGGCCCCTGATATCGAGATAGAAATCCTCGATACCGAAGCTTGTACTGCTGGTATAGGCCTGCTGTTCTCTTCGGATGCGCTCCTCTTCCGCCCTCATAACTTCCCGATTTCGTGAAGAAACAATCAGGACGATGGCAATTACAGAGATGAGTGTCATGAGGAGAACGCTTCCCAGCAGTATCGCCAGACCTTTTTTATCGACTAGCCGTAACGGGTTCTTCATCGCCTTGTTCCTGTCCATCCAGTCTCATGGTTATGATTCGGGAGATGCCCGATTCCTGCATTGTAACACCGAGTAGAGTCCGTGCACCGGATACGGTTTTCTTGTTGTGGGTAATCACCACGAACTGGCTCTTCTGTCCGAATTCAACCAGAAGATTGATGAAACGCTGGATATTAGCCTCATCAAGAGCCGCATCAATCTCATCAAGAATGCAGAACGGAGAGGGTTTCACCTGGAAAGTGGCGAACATCAGAGCAACGCCGCACAGAGACTTCTCACCTCCGGAAAGCAGGGAGATATTCTCCAGTTTTTTCCCCGGGGGCTGGGCGTATATTTCTAGTCCTGAGTTGAGAGGATCATCATGATCGATCAGGCGGATTTCAGCCTTTCCACCGCCAAAGAGACGTCGGAACATTTCGTGGAAATTATTCCTGATTTCATTGTAGGTTTTAATAAAAAGATGGGCCGATTCCCTGCGGATCTCTTCAGTTACCTGAGAAAGATTTTCTCGGGCTTTCCTGAGATCCTCAAGCTGGTTGTTCAGAAATTCATAGCGTTCGGAAACTTCTGTGAACTCCTCCGGAGCCATAAGGTTAACCTGACCGAGGTTTTTCAATTCGGCCTTGGCCGCGATAAGATTATCCTTAATCTGCCTGGGAGACCGTTCGATCTTTTCCCTCAGCTCTGTATAATCGGTGAGGTCCCGGGAGTTCCGGTCTCTGAAATCTTCCAGCAGAAGCTTGATTTCATCATCGACGTACCCCATCTCCAACCGAATTTTTTCCTTTTCAAACTCCAGGCTTCCCCGTTGTTCGGTGAGGTTTTTGAGTTTG
>JAUVIY010000022.1 GCA_030592625.1 Spirochaeta sp.
CAATAGGGTCGACTGACGAGATGGTGGTGGCCGCAAGGTAGTTGCGTGCCTGCAGAAGCTGACCGGATGGGCTGCCGTCGATGCGGCCAAGCGATTCGGCAAACAACGCAAAAAGCCGAACGTTATCCCGGGGAGGCGATTGCAGGCCGCGGGTTACGGAAACCAGACCGGAGGGCTTCAGCCGTCGGAGGGCCAGAGACATGCCCTCAACAGTCAGGAGGTAATCCTCTCGAAGCGAGGCAAGCCCGCCGGCACTTGCCGGCATACCCTCGGCGGCAGCCAGGTGAATCAGGTCAAATTGTTCGGATGTCTGTTCAAGAAAGAGCCGCGGTTCGGTGTTCACCACGGTAACCTCGGGACAACCAAATACTCCGCCTGTGAGTTCTGTCAGCGCCGGGTCCGACTGCACCACCGTCACGGATCGCGCCCCATACTCGAGGGCGAGCCATACGTTAACACCGGAGGCCTCTCCGATGATCAGGACATCAGGGTGATCCAGGAGTCGGTATGCCAGAGACTGCGGCAGCGCGGTAAGGATGGGAGCCTGTTCAGGCGAATCAATCCGGAAGATGGTGCCGACGAGGTTTCCGTCCACGAAGATGGCAGGCCCGTCGGGCGGCATCGGCGCGAGGGGTGAAGCAAACAGGGTGAAGTGGATTGATGGGGCATCGTAGATATCGATTTGACCCCGGGGCCCTATATGCTCCGCCAGAAGTCGGGCATCCCCCTGTTCTTCAAGTCGAATTGCATGTGCCAGGGCCTTGTGTGAATCCATGAATTGCGGCGGCGGAAAGATCAGTGCGGCACCAACCGCCGCGAGTGCAACCGCGGCGATGAGGAAGTCCAGTCGGCGATGGTGAGTGCTCGGGGCAAGGATCCAGATCAACACGGCCACGCCGGAACACACGGAAAGCGCACCCGGCAGGCGTTCCGGCTGCACGACAAAGGTCAGCAATACCCCTGCAATCCCACCAAAACCGCTCGCTCCGAGGTTCAGGGCATAGAGCACCCCAACCTTCTCAGTGAACCTGGTGAGAATCAGCCCGATCAGAAAACCACCGGCGAAAAAGGGCACGAAGAGCAAAAGGAGGTAGAGAGCAAGCCATCCCGGCTGTCGAATGCTGTACATAAGGTATTGAACGTCAAGCGGCAGTAACCCGGCGATATGGTATGTCCACGCGATGGACACTGCGAAAAGCACCAGGGCCGCGAACGCCCACTTCTCGTAGCCTCTCATCGCACGCCGGCGTACCAGCGATAGAAGCGTCCCGCTCGCACCGAATCCGAGTAACGCGGTGCTGATCACCAGGTAGGTGAAGTGATGATAACCGGCAACCGACAGTGCTCGAATGAGACCGATCTGCAGGGCGATAACGGTGGCGGAGACGAGACCGAGTATAAGCGCCGTTGTCACTCCTGAACTCGTCCGGTCATGGGCACGAATCGAACCGGCAGGAGTTGCCTGGTTGAGATAGAACCATCGGCCGTCTTCTCAAGCAGAATGAGCACCTGGACCGAGTACATCGGCCCGACAGGAATAATCATTCGGCCGCCGGGTTTCAACTGCTCTACGAGGGGCGGCGGCACGTGCCCTGCGGCCGCAGTCACAATAATCGCGTCAAAGGGGGCCGCTTCGGCCAGGCCGTAGTAGCCGTCGCCCATAGCTACGGTAACGTTATTGTAGCCGAGATGGTTCAGACGTTCGGCCGCGCTCACAGCAAGGGTTTCAATTATCTCTACGGAGTAGACCTCGGCCGCAATTACCCCAAGCACTGCCGCCTGATAGCCACTTCCGGTGCCGACCTCCAGGACTCTGTCATCCGGTTTCAGCTCCAGAGCCTCGGTCATGAACGCGACGACGTAGGGCTGAGAAATCGTTTGTCCCGCGTTGATTGGAAGCGCTGTGTCCAGATACGCCTCATCAAGGTATTCCGGCAGAACAAACTTGTGCCGCTGCACTCTTCGCATTGCATCAATTACTGAGAGATCTCGAATGCCGGCGCCGATGATGTATTGATCCACCAGCGAATCACGCTCAATAGCCAGGGGGTCCCGGGGGGGCGACAGTTCTGCCGAATCCGTGCTCGGCTCACCCTCACCGTTCCCGATCGCACCGGCAAATGCCGCGACTAGAGACACCATCAAAAACAGGAATACCGCTTTTCGATTCATCGCTCTGATATCAGTATTGATGAGGCCGCGGCAGGGGTCAAGCGTGACTGCGGTCACAGGTTCGGTGAGTGAGTCCTGTATCGGATATAAGTTAAGCTGATAGGCTTTGGCGATGCCGGCGCGGTAACAGTCCGAAATTCTGCATAGAACATCGTCTCAGTTGCTTTTAGACCGATTTATTGGGGAAAGGTCACCATTTACCCGGAAAACCGGGCCGCTCTCGGATCGAGTTCGTTCCCGGATATCCTGGTTATGTCTGTATAGATGTAAGGTTTGCGACCCCTCATCCATCTTCTTCCCGTGCAGGTCTGCAGTAGACCCATATCAAGGTCTGCAGTAACCACATCGTCATCTGCCTTCCATGTTTCAGCGAGGATTCTGCCGTAACAATCAAGAATCATGGCATTACCCGTTCGTACCTCGTCATCGTCAATACCGACTCCGTTGCTGAAGATGAGGAACATCCCGTTATCATGAGCCCGGGATGGAAGCCAGCGCATCAACCATCCTCTCCCCTTTGGACCTTTGAATTCCTCCTCGATACGTTGAGGATTCTCCAGTCTTCCTTTCCAGAATTCCGGATTGATAAGCCCCATGGTATGGGCATTTAGAGAACCCACTCCTCCGGTCTGGTGAGGGGACAGAAGAATATCCGCCCCCTTGAGCGCCGTGACTCTGACATTCTCGATAATATTGTTGTCATAACAGGTCAGGACACCCACTTTATAACCGAGGGAAGTTTCGAAAACCGTATACTCGTTACCGCTCTCCATATATTCACTGATGAAGCAATGAATCTTCCTATGACGATGAATCGATCCGTCGACATCACAGACAGCATATGAATTGTAGAGAACATCATCCGGAGTTCTCTCAATCAGGCCTGCACCGATAATCAATCGATATTCCCTGGCTAAACGGGAAAGAAACTGCGTTGACGGGCCTTCCGGGATGGACTCCGATAACTGCAGAAGTTCCTCTTTCCCGAGCTTCCTCAGATGCCAATAACCGGGAATACACATTTCAGGAAAGACAATCAGCTTCACCCCTTCCTCTACGGCTTTTATGCAAAATTCCTCAATCCTATGTAAATTGAAATGGATATCTCCGGGCTTGTGGTTGAATTGGACGGATGCGACTCGGATCATTACTGCACCTCATATTCTCAATCGGATAATATTCGTCGATATTACGATTTCAATATTATATATGGTATGAACTCTACATGTCCCTCGTCGAATAAAGTGTCCACTGTCGTCCATCACAGTGTTGCACTCCCGACCTGCCGGGTCTATCTTTTAGTTATGAGACGCCCGGTATCGTTGTGGGCTTTTAGTATTACTCTGTTATCCCTGCTGATTATCCCGGCAACCGTTTCCGAAGCGGAGGCGGCCGAACAGGCTTCCGATTCGGGTCTTCATGGAAATGTAAGATCTGTAGAAGTCACAATA
Source organism: Spirochaeta sp. (assembly GCA_030592625.1). Lineage (GTDB taxonomy): Bacteria > Spirochaetota > Spirochaetia > DSM-2461 > DSM-2461 > UBA2779. Next base: position 3,624 of record JAUVIY010000022.1, read on the forward strand.
ACAAATTACTCCTGGCAGAATGGACAATGGCGTACAGCTTCACCTCTATTGCAACTCAGTGAAACCTTTGACGAGCAGGGGAGACTCGCGACGCGAACAACCTATCGCGGCGACAGGCGACGAGAGCAGTATTCCGAATACTCGTATCACGACACCGGAGTTGTTCGTACGGTGTCGATCAGAAGATATGACTACAATGGTAATCCGACAAACCATCAGCTCACCGAGTACCGTGCCGACGGCGCTCTCATGAGTGACGTTATAACAACGGTTGATGATCGTGTCACGAGCCGCCGGACCCGTATCGACCTGGATGACGGGTACAAGCTTGTGCTTCGTAACTACAACAACAAAGGCGAGATAACCTACCGTGAAGAAACACAGTTTGATACTCACAGACGGGTTATACAGGAGATGCGCCGTAACGTTGACTACTCATCCCGATCGTTACGACGATACATCTACAACAATGAGGGTCAACTCCTTACCGTAACTCATCAATTGGGGGGTAACGAGCAGGGATCGTGGGAGTACTTGTACAATGACAACGGGAAACTCCAGGAAATCGTTCACCTCGACCCGAACGGGAGTCGTTGGTCAACACGCACTTATCTCTACAACAGTGTTGGTGTATTGCGAGAGGAACAGGCGGAGCATGTCGATTTGAATGGTCTTGAGCATCTCTGGAATTATAACTTCGATCTGCATGGGAACTTGATCCGACAGACATACTCCCAGGCGTACACGGACTTCAAGGTGGAAACGACGAATGAACACGATGATGGAAATCGAATAATCTGGTCCCGGGTATCCGATACCCTTGGTGAACCTGCCGTAGTAACGGAACACCGATACGATGAGTCCGGTCAGGCAATAAGGATGAGACGGGATGAGAAAGGTATTATTACCGGATTCTCCGCGGAGTTCACGTACGACTCTGAAGGGCGCATGATACTGAGCAGACGATATAATCAGAACGGTGACTGGCAATCGGGAATCCGACATGTCTACGATTCCCGTGGAAATCAAATTGAGGAGTCGACCCTCAATGCCGACGGTTCATACCAGACTCAGACGACTTACGACCACGAGTACGACAACCATAGCAATTGGACCCGCCTCACACGCCTGGTTTCCAATAATGCGGGTGAGGATTACGCCAGAATCCATCAAAACACAACAAGGCGAATCACCTACTACGATTAATCGTCAACCAGTTCGAGGAGTTCAGGAGTCAGATTCAGTACCGTCTGGGTCGCAGAGAGTACGGTACCGGTCTCCACTTCAATCAAGCGTACAAACACGATGAGGGAATCTGAGAGAGGGACCAGATAGCCGCTTACAAGCAGGTCCGCTCCGAGGGATTCTCCGATCCCACGCGAAATCTCAGTGTCGAACAAGTCTGTTTCCTTCACATCGTATTCGCTGAGAGCAACCGAGAGATCGGCTGCTGCGATTTTAACCACAGTTTGCGGCATGGACGCAGCAAACACCCGGTCAATTCGCTCAATAATACGATCAAACCCCTCGGTACGGCTTGTAAATCCGCTGAATACAACCCCGTGAGGCGCAATCCCCATGGCCGCGACAAGCTCACCGGCCATCGCCTGAATCGCCAGGTCAAATCCACCTGTTTTCGCCGTCAAACCCACTCCAGCATCCATGTTCATCGCTTCCAACACACTTTCAGAGATCCGAAGCCTGGAACTCAATGTCTTTGTGTACGCATTCAGGATATTAAGTTCACTTTCAAAAATATCTGTATCCAATCGCAGGTGGACGTTTTCCACAACATGCTTCAGCGCAATCGTGATGTCCAGGCAGCGGCGGATTTTATGCTGCTGTGACTGGGTGAGTTCGACTGTTTCACGTGATACAAGTGCCGTGAACTGCTCTCCCGTTCCTGTATCCCGAAGCAGCCAGTCCGCGGTTCTGAGTGCAGCGGCCCGCTTCTGTTCTGTCTCCATTGAGTAGAACAGAGTGCCAATGTCCTTTAAACCAAGAGCGATATCCAGAATCGTACCACCCAGTAGTACCCGCCGGTCGGTGGGATACAAAGCCTGCACAACATTGTCTGAAAAAATCAGGTGTAAAGTTTTCTGTGGTGCGACGATTGTACGCCCTTCTCTGTCAATATACCGGGTTTTGAAAGTTGCGAACGGCCTCGTACCCGAACGGGTATCGGGTGTTAGAACACGAACCATGATGGTCTCGTAATCCCGGAAATGAACGGAAGGGTGCGAAAAGGTGATGGAATCGACGCTTTCTACCCCGTTGTAGCCCCAATAACCCAGGATTTCGACATTTTCGAGAAAGTTCAGCTCCATCTCAAGTCGATAGGCTACCGCATAAATCGCCCGGTCGAAATCCGTGAAAAAAACTTCATGAATTTTGTCCTGGTTTGTGAGGAAACGTGAGCTTCCTCCGCCGGCCTTGGCAAGATCGACCATGAGATCGAGGTTGAAATTGGACCCGACACCGACTGTAGTGGTTCCAACCCCGTCCTCGTAGTACTCGGAAGCCAGGTCGATCGATTCACCGGGTTGTACGAGGCCATCAGACAGAATGACGATTCGATTAACCGCCTCCGGGTCAAAATACTGCCGGATCTGGGATCGGGCCTCACGGTAGCCGGCCTCGAGATCCGCTCTCCCCATCGGGAGTACCGCCGCAACGTCTTCCAGAAGGGTTTCTGTGTCCACGTAACTCATCACCGTGGCAGGGAGAACCAATAATGATGTTTCCGAAAATGCAATGACAGAAAGGGTATCAACCGGACGGAGTCTCTCCAGCAGGGTATCCAGGGAAATCCGAACATAATCCATCTTGTCCGGAGCGCTCATGGATCCGCTTGCGTCAAACAGAAACACGATATTGATGGGCGGAATCGATTCAAAATCCCCGCGTTTGCCTTGAATCCCGATCTGAACGAGAAGCTCCTGGCCTGCCGTGGAGACGCGCTGATGGCTTGACTGTATCGTTATGCCAATTGAATCGGTCGGGTCCGGATAGTCAAAGTCAATCCGCGAAACATATGAATGGATATGAATTTCATCCGGAGCAATAATCTGACCGCTCTCGGCAACGTATTCACCCCTGTCCGCAGACGCGGACTCTTGAGCGCCCCCGGCTGATAAGACGATCAAAGGGACAGAGTAAAGAAGGAGAATCAGCAGCAGGCAACGCTGGTGGGCGATCCTGAAAGCCATGAATCAATAATAGGTTGAGCCAGAGTCGGGCGCAAGGCCGCGACCGATCCTGTTATCGACATTAAGAACCAAGCAAACCGACCACTTCCCGGTCCTTGGGAACAATGACCTGGGCCACCGATTCCACTTCCCCGGACTCGACATTTATCACCCGGCCGAATATCACCACGGTCTCGGTCATCTCGATTACCGAACCGGTGACGATATATCGAGCGGCCAGGATCTCACCGACCCTGATGGCCGTGCTCGTATCCACGAGTCCGGTCAGTTGCAGCTGCTGCTCCGCCAGCACCTGGTCTAGCCTGTTTCGTTCCACGAGGGTGAGGGTATCGATCCTTCCGAACTCCACCGTCGCCATTTCGTTCAGCATGTTGACCAATTGCGGCGTTTTCCCGCTCTGCATGGTGAAACCCGAGACGGCGACGACTCCGTCGCTCCTGGTCCGAAGGTCCAGGGTCATCTCCCGGAACAGGTTGGCGGTATGGTCCGTGAACGGCCGATCAGTCACAACCGGTCGGATCTCCCGGTCCCTGACGAAGCCATCTACTTTCACCTCCTCCATCTCAAGCTCTGAACCGATAATCCGTATGTACTGTTCCAGCACATCAAGTTCATCATCGAATCCCTCGTTGTCCAGGCGAAGGCGTGCATTCTCAATCGATTTCTTCGTCGATACCGTCAGGTCGAGTGCACGTTTCATTTTAGCACTTACCGAACGCTCCAGCTCCTCGATACGGGGATTTGTGAGTGCTGTGTAGGACACCTCGTTGAGATCGCCCTCTCCCCGACTTCGCCATAATTCATCCCTGAGTTCGTTGGTTTCAGCAATTTCCGCCCGGCAGGAATAGTAGAGATCCCCGATCAGAATGAGGCTCTCGGCGTAGTCCAGTGTGGTTCCGGATTGCAGAATCATGGCATCGGAGTAACCGGTCACCGGCATCGGATCGTCGACGAATACCACTTCCAACACCCTGGATTCGGTTTTCACCGGGTTACCCTTGGTGTCCAGGGCGTTCAATGTAAACCGTATCAGCGCTTGCGTTCCCCTCCTCTCGTTCTCGGGAATGTTTATCCTGGCCAGGATGGTTTCGTAATCACCATGGTGGAGTGTGGGCAGATAATAAGTGACCTCTTTTCCGGAGATTGAATGGTTATACCCCCATGTCTCGACGAGTTCGACACCCTGCAGTAACTCAAACCTCATCTCCAGATCCCGGGCCACCGGTACAAAAGCCCTGTCGAGTTCGCTGCCGAAGATTTTTTCCATCTCTTCCCGATCGGCAACGAAGCGGGAGCTCCCGCCTCCGACCCGGGCCAGGTCGTTCATGAGCTTAAGGTCGAAATCACTCCCGAGTCCGATGGTGGAGACGTTCACCCCCATCTCCCGGTATGTGGCGGCAATATCGAGAATCCCGGGGGATTCTCCAACACCGTCAGTGAGAAACAGAACCCGGTTGGTGTATTCGCTTCGGTAGTTCGCTAAAACCTGGCTGTAGCCGATATCGAGTCCCTTTCTGAGGTTGGTACCACCGCCCGGGGTGATGTTACGCACGGCATCTTTGAAACGAAGCCGCTTCTCCCGGCTGTCCATCCGGGTACTGGGGTAAATCACCTGAGCTACAGTGTCAAAAACGACGAGAGAAACGAAATCGCTGTCCCGGATGTTCTCAATGAAGATGTAGAACGACTCCTTCACCCAATCCATCTTGTCCTGATCGCCCATGGAACCGCTCTTGTCGATTACGAATGCCACGTTCAGGGGGGGCAGGTCATCAAAATCCATCTTACCGCCCTGAATCCCCACCTGAATGAGTTCACTTTGCCCCCGGTTGGACAGTTGCCGATGACCCGAATACAGTGTGAGGCCGATGCCCTCTTCAGGGATGGGATATCTGTAATCAACGCTTGCGATGTAGGAATCGACATAAACTGAATCCGGCGGAATGATAATTCCCTGCCCCACGAGATATTTCCCGTGACCGGTTGTGGACGCCGCCGATTCAGCCGAACCGCCGGCGGCGACAGAAAATGTTATTATCGACATTATACCGATGGCACAGAAAACAATGAGACGTCGTTTCTTCGACATATCAAACCTCCTTTCAACCTGTCAGACACGGATTGAGGGATGATAATTGCAATCAGGAGACGTGTGTTTTCCGACTGATGTATTCTTCCGGGTCTCCCATCGTCGAGCAAGGAACTAACCCGTTCTTTATCCATGTTAACGTATTGAGGACCCGGATTCCAGAGAACATTTTACGCTATAAAGTGACGGTTTCAAGTTCAGCTTCATTGAGTAATGAACTTCCGGGGAAAGGAATTTTCCGAGCCGCGCCAGAGGTCAATTACATATAGGACCGTAGCCCATCACAACCTTAATCTCATGCAGACCAATCGGGTGTGATGACACGCTGACTCAGCCCGAATGATAAAATGAGTTATGGGGTCGTTCCTTTTCTGCATCTCCTGATATACTGGCGAAAATCTCGCACCATTTTTGGTGCCGGCTGCAGCCGGAGGGGTAGATGAAGAAAGCGGATCTCGTACGAAAGCTGAATGTGAAGCGCAATCGCGCCCGTCTGGGCGGCGGCGAACATAGAATCGAGACACAGCATAAGAAAGGCAAGCTGACTGCGCGGGAACGATTGAAAATCCTGTTGGATCCCGACAGCTTTGAAGAGTTCGATATTTTTGCCATTCACCGAAGCCACGATTTCGGGATGGACTCCACACATACGTTCGGGGACGGTGTGGTGGTTGGATTTGGAACGATTGACGGTAGAATCGTCTACGTTTATGCGCAGGATTTTACCGTGAGTGGCGGTTCACTGGGTAAGGCCCATGCAGATAAAATCTGCAAGATCATGGACATGGCCATGAAGGTTGGTGCCCCTGTAATCGGTCTGCCCGACTCCGGTGGTGCGCGAGTTCAGGAAGGCATTGACTCTCTTGCCGGCTATGGCGACATATTCATGCGCAACGTGTCTGCCTCAGGGGTTATACCCCAGATCTCCGCGATAATGGGTCCCTGCGCCGGCGGTGCGGTCTATTCTCCGGCGATAACCGATTTTATCTTCATGAATCGCCAGACGAGTTATATGTTTGTCACTGGCCCGAAAGTCGTGAAGACGGTTCTCAACGAGGACGTGAGCACTGACGAGCTTGGCGGTGCAATGGTTCACGCATCGCGTAGTGGTGTGGCGCAGTTCATTACTCATACTGAAGAAGATACGCTCCTCCAGATACGGAACCTCCTGGGCTTCATACCTTCGAACAACATGGAGGAGCCACCATACGTCGTTCCGAAGGATGTTGCAGAACGACGATGCGAAGAGTTCAACTCCATCGTTCCCGAGAATCCCAACTCACCGTACGATGTCCTGGATATCGTTCACCGAGTAGTGGACGATGGTCACTTTCTTGAAGTCTCCCAGGAGTATGCAAAAAATCTTGTGGTTGGCTTTGCTCGAATGAACGGCCATCCAGTGGGAATCGTTGCCAACCAGCCGAATTTCATTGCCGGAGTGCTCGATATCAATTCGTCGATAAAGGGCGCAAGATTTGTTCGGTTCTGCGATTCGTTCAATATTCCACTGCTCTTTTTTGAGGATGTTCCCGGATTTCTCCCGGGCACGACACAGGAACATGGTGGGATTATTCGGAATGGAGCAAAATTGCTCTACGCGATAGCCGAGGCCACAGTACCGAAGATTACGGTAATACTCAGGAAAGCCTACGGCGGTGCCTATATTGTCATGAACAGCTGCCATTTACGCGCGGACGTTGTTTATGCCTGGCCCACCGCTGAAATAGCCGTCATGGGAGCCAAGGGTGCTGCTGAGATTATCTTCAGAAGGACGGCGGACAAATCCGAGAATCCCGAAGAGTTCATGGCACAAAAGGAAGAGGAGTATCAGGATCGATTCAGCAATCCCTATCGCGCGGCGGAACAGGGCTACATTGAAGATATCATAGAACCCGCTGCGACCCGGATTCGCCTTATTCGATCGCTTGAGATGCTTTCAGGAAAGCGCGACTCGAATCCTCCGCGAAAACATGGCAATATTCCTTTGTAGAGGGTAGCGTGGTGATGAAAAGAATTGTCCTGATGACTATTGTCGTCCTGTTTGGCGTGGTTCAGTTTCTTGCCGCAGAGGGCGTTGGGCTCGTGTCCTTCAACCCCTCGTGGACTATGCACGAACTGGCTGCGTCCGAGTCCGTTCCGGTAAAACAACTGGCGATAGAGCTTGAACTGGAATTCAGTGAGATCCGGGGACGCTCGCTCTCCGATCTCGGAATTACACGCCTGGACGCCGAAAACGCCATTGAGCGCTATCGTGTAGGCGAGACGGGCATGGTTACCAGTATTGTGGCTGTTGGAATGATTATCGTTTTTGTGAGCCTTGTTGTGGTTGCATTTCTGATCAGCCTGTTCAAACATATACACATTTTTGACAGATCTCATTCCGGGCGCAGATCTCGATCGGTGAATACGGTTGTGGGAACAGTCACATCACAAAGCGATATGAGCGACCAATCTATTGCGGCGGCTATTGCCGCAATATTCCTCCACGAAGAAGAAGTGGATTCGGAGAATCGCCTCCTGCTGACATGGAGGCGAGCATCCACCAGCATCTGGAGAACCGGCGGCACGATGCCAAACTCATTACATATAGCTGCAAGAAGGGGCCGAAAATGAAATCGTATGACTTCAAGGTAGGTGGTCAGTCATTCACCGCACGAATCGTTGAATATACCGAGACCAGGGTTGTTGTCGATCTGAATGGCAACACCTACGATGTGGAATTATCTTCCGTGACGCCGATGGCTCCGGTGACGCCGGTGGCTCCAGCCTCCTCAGTTACGCCCCCACGGCCTGCTCCGACTCCCCCGACGCCGGTAAAAAAGAAACCTCCACAGATAGCCCCGAGTGCGCCTGGAACCGGCGCAGTGACAGCACCGATCCCGGGCGTCGTGAAGCAGATCCCGGTTGCCGTTGGCGATGAGGTGACTGAGGGCACAGTCGTTCTCATACTCGAAGCGATGAAGATGGAGAACCAGATCTCTGCAACTGTGGGAGGGACTATCTCCGAGATAAAAGTCGCACTGGGCGATTCCATTCAGGAAGGTCAGCTCCTCATTCAGATCGAGGCGTCATAATGGACGAGTTTCTCGGATTTTTAAGTACAACCGGAATTACTCAGTTCGATTTCGGTTCCGCCATCATGATTGTAATCGGACTGGTCTTTATCACTCTTGCCATTGTGAAAGACTACGAGCCGCTGCTGCTCATCCCGATAGGATTCGGGATTGTGCTGGGAAACATGCCCGGTACTGCGGGTGTTTATATCCAGGACTCAGTGATGAATATCATCTATTTTGGTGTTCGCAGTGGCCTCTATCCACCTCTGGTGTTTCTGGGCATTGGGGCAATGACTGATTTCTCAACCCTCATTTCCAATCCAAAACTCATCCTGCTCGGAGCCGCGGCGCAGCTTGGAATTTTCGCCACACTAACCGGAGCTTATCTGCTCGGATTCACTATCATTGAAGCCGGAGCCATCGGGATTATTGGAGGAGCCGATGGACCCACATCGATCTTCCTGGCCACAAAGCTCGCACCACACCTCCTGGGGCCGATCGCCATCGCTGCCTATTCGTACATGGCACTGGTACCGGTTATACAACCACCAATTATCCGACTCCTGACGACAAAGAAGGAGCGGGTCATTCAGATGAAGACGCCTCGCCCGATATCCAAACGGGAAAAGGTTTTGTTTCCCATTACCGCCTTCATTGCCACCGTGGTCATTGCACCAGGTGCGGCAATTCTGCTTGGCATGCTCTTTTTCGGGAACCTGCTGAAGGAGTCTGGCGTTACTGAGCGTCTTGCCGAATCGGCGCGGCATTCGCTGATAGATATAGTTACGATTCTGCTGGGACTGGCAGTTGGAGCAAGCACTCAGGCTGAATACTTCCTGACACCGAACTCGATCAAGATCTTTGTTCTCGGCGCGTTCGCGTTCTCTGTTGCTACGGCCGCCGGAGTGCTTTTCGCCAAGTTCATGAACCTATTTCTCAAGCAGAAGATCAATCCAATGATTGGTGCCGCAGGTGTGTCCGCCGTTCCCGACAGTGCCCGCGTCGTTCAGCAACTCGGTCAGCAGTACAACAAGAATAACTTCCTTCTGATGCACGCCATGGCACCGAATGTTTCCGGGGTTATTGGTTCTGCCGTTGCAGCCGGTGTACTCCTGGGGATACTCGGGGGATAATAGGATGTCGTTGCTCGAAATATCGCGGCTCAAAGATGATTTATATTGGTCAAAGACAGACAGGAGCATGCTGCGCCGATCGTATCTCCGTTTGAATTATCTGCTTTATAACACAGGTCCGAGCATAGAGAAGGTGTTGTTCCATAACCGCCGGAACCATGACCATTGCGCCACCATCCCGGCACTGACCGGGTTTGATTTGGCAATATAGCTGCCCTGGCGTTGACGAACATCAGATGTCAGAGATTTATCATGAAACAGTATGTTATTCTCGTAATTTAGTTCGAAGCTCCGACGGTCCATGTTGGCGGAACCGATAAGTGTCATTTCTCCATCAATAGTCAGGGATTTGGTATGCAGCAGTCCGCCTGTATATTCGTAAATAATAACTCCGGCATCCAGCAAATCCGCGTAATGGCTGTGACAGGCGGCGCCTGTGTACCAGGAATCAATCCTCGCCGGAAAAATTATAATTGTCTGAACACCGCGTCTGGCGCTTGCGCATAAGGCCGTCTGCATTGGTTCATCAGGAACGTAATACGGCGTTGATATTACCAGTTCCTTTCGTGCTGCATACATCAGGGCTTCGAACATCTCCGGCATGGCGGAATTACGGACCGTCGGGCCTGTACCGATTACCTGGGCGGGAAACCCGTTTTGAAGCTTGGGGATGGATTCTTTCAGTAACGGGAGAAGATCTTCATCCACTTCCGACATCCAGTCGTCGGCGAACAGGAATTGGTTTTGTATGATTATCGGTCCTTCGAAGCGAATCATAATATCCACCCAGGGTGCAAACCTGGCTTTAATCATAAATTCCGGATCGGCACAGTTCTGGCTTCCGCAATAGGTTATCCGATTGTCGATAACGACAATTTTTCGGTGATTTCGCAGGTCTATGCGTCCGTGAAGCGCCCTGTAAATGGGATTTCCGATGGGAAGGGTGTTTACCACTTTAACGCCTGCATTCCGCATGGCCTTCCAGTGTTTGGATTTGATAATTGCCCGTGAACCGAGGCTGTCCGCCATGGCACGACAGGTGACGCCGCGTACCGCCGCCCGCTTCAATGCATCAACAACCTTAAGGCCGTTGTTATCTGAAAGCCAAATGTAAAACCCCAGGTGAATATGATCCTCAGCCATATCCATATCGGCCACCATGGAAGTGATAGTGGCATTTGAATCCTCCATCAATTTGCCCCGGTTACCCTCGATCGGATCAAAGCCGTTTATCGTTTTACCGGTTAGAAAAAGATGTCTGTATCGTTCCGGAATATCCGCAATAACCATTTCTGAGAAATTCTCAATTACCGGCAGCCGATCTTCAATTTCCTTCCTGCGTTTTACACGTTTGCGGCCCAGATTTGTTTCTCCCAGAAAAATATATATGACGATACCCAGGATAGGCAGCGCGGCGATAACCACGAGCCAGGCGATCCGTGATGCAGGCTCCCGATGAGGACGCATCAGCACTCTGATAATAAACAGGAACTGAAGAAAAAATTCCAGGATAATCGAAAGGGATGCAATTAATCCGTCACTCATTATGTATTTCTCTCTCTTTATATTTGCACAGTCAGCTTAACTGGTTTTTGCTTACAAATCTCCTTCTGATTTGCCAGTTACTCATTTTACGCCCCCGCTGTTATGCTGCGGATTGTGTCCACGCCTGTAGTTGCTTTCCTTCAGGTCTGATCTGATGTCAGCTTATCGACAACAGCCTTTCCCACAAAGCTATTGATCGACATATTCATTTTATATGTAACGCTGGGGGTATTCGTAAAATAAAATGACCTGAATATGGCTTTTCCGGCTCGACTCCATCCTCTTTACACCAGGCAAGATAATCATCAATTGAACCATGGAAGGCCCGCTCCTGTTCTTCTATCTATCGACCTTCCCTGAGTAGTAAGAACATCCTGTGTTCACTTATTAATGGCACTACCTTCAGGTACCATAAATAAATTATGAGATGATCTTTGGAGAGATATTATGAAGCTGTGGATTGATTTCCCATACGATTGAATCTTCTGTTTCCAGATGTACCGTAAAACCGAAGGATCTATGAATATTGATCGAACCTTGATTATTTCGCATGCTGTGACTTAAAAGTTGTTGAAAACCTTTATGCTTGCAATCTTTTATCAGATCAGCCATGAGGAAGCTCCCAAGGCCTTTTTTCTGCATAGATGGAAGTATTGCAATGTCGAAGGTATGTGCTGTTTTTGAATCCAGATTTCCACGTGGCCATATAGAGTATCGATAAAATCCAATTATCTGATTGTCATCATAAAGATATTTAACGGTTTCTGTATCTATATTATGACTCTGAAACATTACTTCAGCTTTTTCTTCATCAGTTTTTTCACCCCATTCCGGTGGCCATTCAGCATTGATGAGCTCTATAATTTCTGAATATTGGGGTATTCCTTTTATCTCTCTGAGTTTCATATCTACTTCCTGGAATAATTCTCGACTTGACATTTAACGACCCGATGTTATCTGAAGTTCTGCGTCCGCCAAAGGCGGTTGGCATTTCTTTTGCCCATCAACAGTAACACCCGGTTTCTCATAAACTGTATCACATCACTCACCAATTTGCATTTGCAAAAGATATGACAAAGCAGAATTTGGGCGAAGCCCCGGAGGAGCAAAATCCCATTTTGCTCCGCAGCAGATGAACATCTCATATGTTTAAACCTGTCAACAGAATTGTGTGAATCCGGGGTCTACGTATCTATTGCATTTCCGCCTCACCCGAGAGCATCAGATCAGAGCACAACAGGCAATTACGACGATGGATCATTCTCATATACGTGGATTGGTTACCGCATGACTCAGCTACGTCGTGGAGCTTACCTCTCTCTGTTATCTCAGGATCATCTGGAAAAATATCCGGATGCCGGTTCAGATGTTTCGAGGATTCTCCGCACCGGCCGGTTATGCCCTGATCCAATACCCTTGAATGACCTCCTTGCTTATTGGTTTGTGGATAATTCTCTGGTTTACTTCACAGCGGTCGACATTTCCTGGCAGACGATATCCCAGATATAGCCGACCAACTCCCTCGCCACTGCAACACAGGCCACCTTGGTGTTCTTTCCCGATTCAATGAGTAATCGATAACGGGAGCACAGGCGTTTCTGAGCGCTCCAGGAGATCTCTTTGGCTCGTTCACTCGAATGGATCATCTTTCTCTTCAGGTACATCGTTTTCC
>JAUVIY010000019.1 GCA_030592625.1 Spirochaeta sp.
ATGACCGCTGCGATCGCGTCCAGCTCGATCATAAAGCCCGTGGTGTACGGACTTGTACTCGATTCCCCCGCTACGTGAATCAGTCCGGCAATCCCGGCGCACAGGGCGCAGAACACATATGCTCCGATGGTGATCAGCTTAGTCCGGATGCCGACATAACGGCTCGCGGTCCGATTCTCGCCGACGGATTCGATAAAGATGCCGACAGCCGTGCGCTTGGTGACCAGGAGGGTGAGCAGGAAGATCGCGAGGGCGATCCACACAGGCACCGGGAGTCCGAGGAAAAACCCCAATCCCAGTTTCGTGAAAGGTACCTCATGATAGGTCGGCGTCTGCCCTTTCACCATCAGGACAGCGAGTCCCCGGGCGGAGTACATCATAATCAAAGTCGCGATTATCGGCTGCACCCTCACGATCCCCACCAGAATGCCGTTAACCGCCCCCAGCACCAGCGCGATAGCTAACGGCACCAGGAGGATAATAACAAAGGGCAGCTGCGGGTCGAGAACGGGCAATCCCTGCAGATAGCCGGGCCGGATCATCAGCGCTGCCATCGCTCCGGTCGCCGCCATCACCGATCCCACCGAGAGATCGATGCCGCCGGTCGCGAATACGAGAGTCATGCCCACTGCGAGGATACACACCCGGGCCCCGTTGTTGAGGATATTGATCAGGTTTCCCCGGATCTTGCCGTCCTCCTGCATTGACATCTCGAAGAACTCCGGGGAGATAATCAGGTTCAGCAGGAGGATGGCCGCCAGGCCGATCATCACGTAGAGAAACCGTTTCTTTAACGGGTCGTCGGTCGCCAAGAATTTTCGTTCCATTTTGCCTTCTCAGCCGGTCTCGGCGATCGTATGCATGATGGTTTTTTCATTGATGTCGGCACCGCCGAGTTCCTTGATTATCCGTCGGTCGCGGAGAACCGCGATCCGCGTTGAACACCGGACCACTTCATCCAGTTCGGATGAGATAAACAGGATGGCTATCCCCTTTTTCGCCAGCTCGATAATGAGCTTCTGGATCTCCACCTTCGATCCGATGTCGATTCCCCGGGTAGGCTCATCAAGGATGAGGAGTTGGGGGTTCGCCGCAAGCCAACGGGCCAGGATAACCTTCTGCTGGTTGCCGCCGCTCAGGTTCTTCACCTGCTGCTCGACGCCGGTGGTAACGATGTTCAGCGATTCGATGAACTGCTGTGCAATCTCATTCCGGCTCTTACGGCTCAGGAATCGGAGCACACCTCGCTTGGCCTGGAGGGCGAGGATGATGTTCTCCCGGACGCTCAGTTCGGGGATGATACCGACCTCTTTGCGGTCCTCCGGGCAGAACCCTATACCTTTCTCGATGGCCCGCTTGGGCCCGGTCATGACCGTTTTTCGTCCATCGATCACAATCTGTCCGGTGTCGGGCTTTTCGATACCGTAGAGCAGTTTCGCGATTTCCGTCCGGCCAGACCCGAGGAGCCCCGCCAGGCCCAGGACTTCTCCCTTCCGGATTGAGAGGTCGAATTCCTCGATGTACCCCCTCTTGCTCATCCGGTTGAGGGAAGCGTACTCCTCACCGAGGGGTCCTTCTTCCTTCCGCCATCGGTCGGAGTCGAGTTCCTCGAACTCCTTTCCGAGCATACTCGAGATCAAGTCGATCCGTGTAAGGAATTCCGTCTCGTAGACTCCCACCTTCCTTCCGTTCCGGAGGACGGTGATCCGGTCTGTGATCTCGAAGACCTGGTCGAGAAAATGAGTGATGAAGATGATGCTGATGCCCTGCTCCTTCAGACGGCGCATGATACCGAATGATCGCCGGACCTCGGTCGCGTCGAGGCTCGAGGTGGGCTCGTCGAGGATCAGGATTTTCGCGGAAATATCCAGTGCACGGGCAATGGACACCATCTGCTGTATCGCGACCGAATACGAGTTCAACGGCAGCGTCACGTCGATATCGAGATCCAGCTGCCCGATCGCTTCTTCGGCCCTTTTATAGAGGACCTTCCAATCGATTCCGCCCCCTCGGGTCTTCATCGGCTGCCGACCCAGGAAGATGTTCTCGGCCACCGAAAGAAGCGGGATCAGGTTGATTTCCTGGTAGACAGTGCTGATCCCGTGCCTGACGGCTTCGTTCGGCGATCCGAAATCAATCGGTTCGTTGTCATAGACGATATCCCCGCTGTCTTTGGTATAAAACCCGGTAATCACCTTGATAAGTGTCGATTTTCCCGCGCCGTTCTCACCCATTAAGCCGTGGATCTCGCCTTGGCGGAGATCAAAGTCTATGGAAGTAAGAGCTTTCACTCCCGGAAAGCTCTTACTCAGGTTCGTAACCTTGAGGATTTCTCCCATTCTAGGAATTTCCTGTTGTTCCGTATGAATTAGAATCCACCGGTGGGATGATCCTTGTAGTTGCTTTCGTCGTAAAGCGCATCGGGATTGATGATATATTTATCAACCGGTTCGCCGTTGATGGCCTTGGTGAGCATTTCGAATCCCAGGGGACCGAGCAGTGGGCTGCACTCAACGGTGGCGTTCAAATCGCCCCGATCAATGGCCTCGAACGCCGCCTTGATCGCATCGACGGAGATGATCAGGACATCTTCGCCGGGATTCAACCCCGCGGCTTTCAGAGCGTCGATTGCACCAAGCGCCATACCGTCGTTGTGGGCATAGATGACGTCGACCACGATTCCCGCTGCCAGCCAGGCTTCCACGACTTGCCGGCCCTTGTCCTGGCTCCATTCGCCGGTCTTCGATTCAACGACTTCAATTCCGGGGTATTTGGCCATGATTTCCATAAACCCTTCGCTTCGCAGGATCGCTGGATCTGCGGCGGGATCGCCGTACAATTCCGCGACCTTGCCTTTTCCGTTCAATCTCTCTGCGACCCATTTTCCCGCTTCCCGGCCCTCATATGCGAAGTCCGAGGAGATCTGTGTGACCCACAAATCTTCGGGAGCATCAACACCGCGGTCGAGGAGCACGACGGGGATGCCGGCGTCCTTGGCTTCACCAAGCACTTCGTTCCATCCACTCCGGGTTTGTGGTGCCAGGAGAATACCGTCGACGTTCTGGGCGATGAAGTCCCGGATCGCAGAGATCTGTCCATCCTGTTCCGTGACGGAGAGCTTCAGATCTATGCCCAGCCGTTCGGCTTCCTGCTGTACCGAGTTTGTTTCGGTTGTCCGCCAGGGACTGTCTTCCTTGATCTGGGCGAAGCCCACGACCAGCTTTCCGTCGTCGGGTTGCCCACCGGCAAACGCGAGGGTTCCCAACAGAACGATAGACAACGCCAATAAAATAAACCTTTTCATCTCGTTACCTCCATGTCTTCCTCAGGAAGACGTTTGGGATGTGGTTTGAGTCCCTGTTCCGGGACTCCTTCTATGTTAGCGGGAGGTTATAAGTGCCGTCTTTAGACGGATCGGGAAAATGTTGGACAGATCGACACGGTTTCGTTCTTAATATGGGCGCGAAGAGATGAAATCACGGGCAACTTCCATCGGGAAGACGCCTTCTTCAGTATTGATGCGCAACGGGAGTTCCTCACCGTTCACATAATCAATCACAGCTTTCATCAGTTGCGGTCCGAGGAGAGGTGAGCATTCGACGGTACAATTGAGTTTTCCTTTTGTCATGGCCTGGAATGCGGCCTTCACCCCGTCGATTGAGACAATCAAAATGTCTTTCCCGGGTTCCAGCCCCGCCTCCTCGATTGCGCGGATGGCTCCGAGGGCCATGTCGTCGTTGTGGGCATAGACCACATCGATATCCTCGTGCCGCACGAGGAACTGCGTCATGACATTGTAGCCGAGATTCTCGATGAAATCTCCGGGCGCACTGTCGATGATCGTGTGAGAAGCAGATCGATCGATGATCTCTGCGAATCCCTTCCTCCGGTCGATGGCCGGCGCTGATCCGGGCAATCCGCCGATTTCAACGATTCGTACATCAGATTCGTCCTGAGTTTCCTCCAGGAGCCACTGGGCTGCCCGACGGCCTTCTTCAATGAAATCAGCAACAAGGTACGTGGTTACCAGGGTCTCATCAGCAACCTTTACCGTCCTGTCGGAGCAGATAACCGGAATGCCCGCGGCTTTCGCTTCGTGCAGCACCTCGTCCCAGCCGGTTTCAACAATGGGAGAAAAGGCGATAACATCCACTCCTGCATCAATGAAAGACCTGATTGCATCTATCTGCTTTTTCTGACTCAGTTCAGCGTCCTCAAAAAGCAATGTGATACCCGATCGTTTCGCAGCTGAAATAATTGACTTCGTATTGGCCTCTCGCCAGGCGCCTTCCTTTCCCAGTTGAGCAAAACCCAGGACAACAGGATCGCCGGAACTGCGACCGGCATTGCTCCCAGGAACTGAATCGCGTTCGGCAAGAATGCTGCGGGTAATCAGAGAGGAGCGCAGGAATATTTTCTTTGGCAGACCATCCCGCTCCTGAAGTATATCCATCGCCCGGTTCACTGCCTCCCTGCCGCCGGTGGGACAGGTAATGGTCGCTTTCAGAACGCCCGCCTCCACCAGAGCGATGCCCCCTTCTGCTCCGGTTAAGCCGTCGATACCAATAATGGCCTTATCTGTAATGCCCACCTCCGCCAGTGCCCGGTACACCCCCAGGGCCATGGCGTCGTTATGGGCGAAAATTACGTCGCTTGCAGCAAAAAGATCCAGATGGTTGTTTGCGATATCCTCCGCCATGTCACGCAGCCAATCGGCGCTGAAACTACCTGCCAGCTTGATGTTTTCCGATTCTCGCAGCTCTTCCCGGAATCCATGCATTCGTTGGGTAACCGGCAGGGAATCGGCGCTGCCGGTTATTTCGATAACAGTACCGTTTTCCTCCCCGATATATTCTCTAACGAACCGAGCGGCCTGTGTTCCCACCAGGTGGTTATCGGCACCGATAAACAGGGAGTAATCGTAGCCCTCAATAGCCTTATCGAGAACAATCACCGGCATGAGTTCGTAGGTATCACGTATTGCCGGGGCAATCTCCCGAGATTCCACAGGTGACACGATTAACAGATCAATTCCCGACCGGATCAACTTATCGATGTCCGCCTCCTGCTTCTCGCGGCTGTCACCGGCGTTGGTGAACACTATCTTCACTCCGGGATAGGTCTTCGCCGTCTCCAGGATTTCGGAATTCATCACCTCGCGCCAGGGTTCGGAAAGATTGGCCTGTGCAACCCCGATGACGAAACTGATATCAGTGACATCCCGTTCAAATGAGCATCCGGCAAGAAGAAACAAGAGAAAATACCCCGCATGATTCAAGAACGTCTTCATGGATTAATACCTTGCTCATTCCTGTAATCCGCCGGAGAACTTCCGGTAATCCGTTTGAAGATCCGGCTGAAATAATGCTGGCTCGCATAACCCACTTCGTCGGCAATCTCGTACATCATCCTGTCATTCTCACCCAGAAGCCGGATTGCCTTGAGTATGCGGAACCGGTTGGTGAACTCTGAAAAACTGTATCCGGTATGCTGTTTAAGAAGTCGGCTGACATATCCCGGACTCAAGGAGAGTTCTGATGCTGCCATATCCAGGTTCAGATCCTTGTTCCGGAAGTTTTCATTCATAAAAGAATATACTTTTTGGAGGAAAGCTCCATCCCTGCTTTTCTCGTTAAGAACAGTACAAAGTTGTTCATAATCCCGGATGAATGCATCGTAATCCAAATGGCAATCCGACAGGCCGGTTCGAACCGGAACATTCAGCCGCGTCTGAATTTCTGTCCGAATCAGATCCGGCACATCTACCGGTAAAGAACCGTCAATCAGATAGAACAAACGATCGTGGCGATCCTCATAGTGAATCCATCGGTGATTGCTATCCAGTATCTCCTCGACGAGTTTTTTAACCGCAACTTTTAAGATCTTATGCTCCTGAAGCTCTATCGCCGTCACCCCATAGCACCGTGCGTTAAGCTGTATTGCCAGAAGGCGGACCTCTGATAGCGAATCAAGGGAAAGAATACGTTTTCGTTCGTCGATTTCTTCCGGGGTTGAGAGTCCGTGGAGCCAATCGTCGAATAACTCTTTTACCAGTTCCGTTCGATTTCGTAGAACTTCCTGCTCTGCCCATTGCAACAGGTCGTTCTGTTCCCGGCGCTTCTGAAGAACGCCGGTAGCACGGGAGAAGATATCCTTGAGAGTTGTCCCATCAACAGGTTTTAGGACATATTCGAAGATAGGCAATTGCACAGCTCGCTGCGCATAGTCGAATTCATCATGACCGGTGATGACAATGATAATGCAATTGCCGGCGTCCTCTCCGATGCGCTGTATAAAATCCAGCCCGTTTAATCTCGGCATGCAGATGTCTATCAAAAGGATGTTTGGCAACTCCTCTCCAATCCGTTCGAGAGCTTCGATACCATCCTCGGCCTCTCCGCAAATCTGAAATTCCTCACCGAAGGAATCCACAAGCCTCCTGAGCCGTCGCCGGATTTTCGGCTCATCATCGGCAATGAATACTGTCCACATAAGCACTCCCTATTCCGGGTCCGTAATGATCGGATGTTTAATGGTGACAACGGTACCCTCACTTTCCCGACTCGAAATGGTGATTCCGTAGCTTTCCCCGTAAGTCAATCGAATCCGATCGTTAACGTTGTACAACGCGAATGCCGTCTTGTCAGATCCATGATCCTGATGACGCAACCCTTCATTGATGCGCTGCAGGTTTTTTTCAGGAATCCCGGCGCCGTCATCGCTTACAACAAGAACCAAAGTTCCGTTATTCTCCTCGATGGAAATACGAATACAACCAGTGCCGGCTTTTTCTTTCACGCCATGATAAATCGCGTTCTCCACGAGGGGCTGAAGGATCATTTTCTGCACCTGGAGGGCATAGAGCTCAATGGGACATTGAATATCGTAATCGAATTTGTCCTCATACCGGTTTTTCTGAATAATCAGGTAACTCCGGACATGATCAATCTCATCCTCAACGGTGATAATCTCATGTCCCTGGCTCAGTGCAATCCGAAACAATTTAGTGAGGGCAGTCACAACTTCCACTATCTGCCCGGAAGCATCCTCTTCGGCCATCCAGAGTATAGTTTCGAGAGTGTTGTAGAGAAAATGTGGTTTGATCTGCTGCTGCATGATCCGGAGTTCCGCCTCTCTTTTACTCTTCTGTTCTTTATATACGAGCTGAAGCAGATCCTCGATTCTATCCAACATCGAGTTCAGGCCTTCTCCAAGCTCGTCAATTTCGTCCTGGTTCCGCCCGTCATACCGGACAGTAAGATCTCCATGGCCGGCCCGTTCCATAACGGACTGGAGATGTATAACCGGCTTGGATATGGCTGAGGTGTAGATCATCGAAATGGTGACAGTGAGTGCAACAGTTATTAATACGATAATGAGAGCGGACACCTGGACGAAACGAACCGGCTGCAGGGCTTCTTCCAGGTAATAAACACCGATCGTCTTCCAACCCGTATAGGGTGACTCTGTGAAGATAAACCGATAACCACGGTTGTTGATGGTTTTTTCCACAATCCGACTGCTGTTGGTAAACCAGTCCGGATTAATACGGTAAACAACAGGATTTACAGGAGCGTAGACGAAATCGCCCTTCCCATCGAGAATACAGAAGAATCCTGTGTCATCCTGGGAAGATCCTTCAAACGAGGTTTCCAGGGATTCCAGATTGAGATCGACCATCAGAACCCCTGAGAAGCTCTGGGTATCCGGATGACGAACCGGCTTTATCAACGATACGATTTCGTCGGGTTCGATACCTGATGTATTCTTCAGGTTCCTTCCGATCGGCCGGGTTATCAGACTGAAATCGGAATCCCCGTCACGAGCCAGGGTGAACCAATCTTCAACTATCAGAGGATCCCGCAGTATACGCTGCAGTTCGGTTGAGAATAACCGGTCATCCTCGGTTACCGCTATCATTCCGGTGATTTCAGGATGGGATTCTGCCGTCGAGATAAACAGGTCCGTCAGCCGTTGATTGGTATCGTCTTCAATATCGTCAGTGAAGAAATGCTGGAGAGCTTTATCCTGGAGGAGCATCTGTAACAGCTTCTCCTGATTACGAATTGTCAGCTCGAGGTTTACAGTAACCCGTTCAACCATTTCGCGGGTATGGATCTCTGAGAGCTCTGAGACTGTCCGGGAATATAACAAAGGTCCGAGAACACCCAGGGTAAGAACAGGAAGCACAATAACGGTGAAGAAATAGATCAGCATCCTGTCCCGGAATCTGGACTTACCCATGGTTCATGATTCTATACTGTGAAATTGGAAACTGGCAAATCTTCCTTTTTAACATCGTCATGCTTTCTTGAGCTTGCTTTTACTGGGATTCATACTTCTTCAAACCTATCAAACAGAGAATTTGTCGAAGCTGACCCGGGTACGATTGTACTGTCGCAATACACTGCGATACCATGATGATTATGACAATAGAGATTCAGTGTTGGAGGCTGTCGAATGAGAATCGCCGTCATTACTGATGTTCATGCCAATCTTCTCGCCATGGAGACGGTGGTTCGAGATCTGAAAGGGCAAAGTGCCGATGTTCTGGTTTTTCTGGGTGACCTCGTGATGATGGGAACCCGGCCGGCTGAGGTCTTCGATCTCCTGAAATCACTGGATCCGGTTGTATGGATTAAAGGGAACACCGATGACTGGTTATCTGAAATCGATGAAGCGTTCGTTCCTGCCAACGACCTTGAGAAGGTCATCATGGAGAGAACGTTCTGGGCAAGGGAGCGATTGGGAGCGGAGCGGATTGAGTCTCTGATGAATCATTCAATTTCACGGGAATTCGAGGCCGCCGGCCATATCCTGACCTTCTGTCACGGGAGTCCCGATTCTTATTCTTTCGGCTTTCTACCGGATAAGCCTCCCGGGGAACTGGCCGATGCGTTGAAGGGAGTAGTTGGGGAGGTATTGATCTGCGGCCATACCCATTATAGATTCATGATGAAATTCGGTGATCGAACTGTCGTCAATTTCGGTGCAGTGAGTATTCCGGGAGATGATTTCTCCCATGACTCCCGCTACGGAATTATCGAACTGGAGAAAGACCGGATTGCCTTTCGGCCTCGGGACTGTCCGTACGACACGATGAGTTTCCTGAATGAGATGGCTGAATTTAATTATCCTGATTACACTGCAATTCTGCAGAAATTCGGTGCCGGGAATCCGTATCGATGGCGGCATTCCCGATCCCGCTGATGATGCTGAGCATAGAGCTATACCGATCTGCAGCCCGGCTGGGAAAGAGCGACCTTGGTGTGAATCGGAAACGGATGGACCGGATTACCATTTTGCAAGAACCTCGATAGTTACAAGGACTCAGTCATAAGAGGAGAGAATTGAGTTAAGATTCTCTTGTTCCAGTAGTGAACGATCCTCCGGCCGTTCAAGGAAAGCCTGTACATCTTCAATTAATCTGTCTGTATCCAGCTTCCCCAGTTTTAAGCGCAGATATCGGGGCCACTCAGCTCCAGTATTCAACCCTTTTTCCTGTGTCTGATCCAATGCATTTTGCAGCAATGTCAGATTCGGCTGAATGGGCGGACGTTGGGAGCCGTACCATACCAGATCAAACCAATCCCGTCCTTTGGGATAACTTCGTGTCAGCAGCGCATGAAGCTTGCCGGCCATCAAAGATGGCAGGTTGTAGTGGCTTATTACAAATGTTAAATGCCTGGTGATGATTGTACGCTGCACTGACGCACCATCCGGGGGCCGGGTATCTATCTCAATTTTAATCGATAGTTTTTGATCTTCATGACCGGAAAGACCGGTGTCCTTAAGGATTGATGAGATACGAATCCAGGCTGTCTGAACTGTTTTGCGGTCATTCCAGCGAATCGTGTTTTCAAAGCCTGCAAGAGAGAGATCGTGCTTGAGCTTGTCGAGCCAACGTATCGGTTTGTATTCATTAGAGGATATCACGGAGAAATCCAGATCTTCTGAAAATCGTGGAAGATTTTCAATAAAGCGAAGTGCTGTCCCGCCGACAAAAGCGATGGCTTTGGAAGCTTCACTCTCATGGAGCGAGCGCATAATATATGCCTGCATATACTCACGCAGAGCGTTAAGTCTTTGAACCGGATCATCATATCGCATTGCAATGGCGAGGGCCTGGTCTTTCATATCTCTACGCCCCCCTTGTTTTCTTCATCACAAGTTCGTAACCAGACCCCGACGGCTCGCAGAATCCTTGGCTTTCCCATTCGTTCAGCATAGGTATGCAAGAGCTCACGATCTATAAGATCTGTCTGCTGAAAACGCATCTCAACCATGCGATCTGAATGCCATTCCCCCTGTGTCAGATGAAACATATCAAGTAATGCCTTCTCGGCCTTTGCGATTAAAACGGTACTTCCTGCAATCAGAACTTCCTGGTAACCGAAAAAGAAAGCCTGCTTTATATTTGTATATTGAAAGGTGCCGAATGGGTTTTTGAATTGCCGTGGTGTACGAGTCGTAATACAGGTGTAAATCGGTACACCCTCCGGAATCAACCCATAATAGCTCAATGCCCAAAGACCACTGAGACAAGATGGATGATATAAAACATTTGCCAGGGCAGCCGGCGGGAGAGACACTTGGCGGTATCTATCCTCCAGGGTATACATCCCACGCCGTAATTGGATTAACTTACCGGCCTTACTCCAACGATAAAGCTGATTGGTAACTGCTGCCCTCGGGTCATCTGTCAGTTGAATGACTGTTGCCATATCAAAACATGGAAGAGAAGCAACCATACTGACAAATTTATCAAAGTTCATTTCAGTATCTCTACATATTTGACGAGTTGTGTCAATGGAATATTGATGAGTGAAGCAACCTTGGTGTGAACCGGACCGCCTGTCAGAAATAGTATCTCAGATTGAACCAGAGACTATGATTCACCGGAGCCAGCCAGGATTCGTTCTTTTCCGCGTCGTCATAACTGAACATGCCGCTGTACCAGATTTCCGAGGTAAGGGTTCCCTCGTAATTGAGATTAAACATTGCATTGGGTGTGAAGATAATGGCGGCTGATTCAGGCGACCAGATAACGTTCAGATTGAACATGGAGTCGATGGCGTACCATGGGATGAGAAGGTTCATGAGCAGATAGTGTTGTGCAAAGTACGTCGGTGTGTAGAGGGCGTAGTATTCGCCGGTGATGCCACTGCTTCCTCCGAGTGCAGTCAAGGTTGTGTCGTAGTCCTCACGTTCCGACCGGTCCCAGCCTTCGCCGTTGTAGAAATACTCGGTGGCAAGAACCAGACCTGATGAAAAGTAGTATTCCATCCCTGCCAGCCCTGAGAAAACCGGACCTTCCTTGATATCTGTAGTGTTGTCGCTAGTGTCAGGGACGTTCCGCCTTGAGCGGGACCGTAACACTCCCTCGCCGTAGACACCGAGTCCCAGGACATCAATGTAGAAGGCTGTCGCCCCGGCGTGGGGGTAAAAGTCATAGGCATCGTCGTTGCTTTCAGCACCGCCGTAAAGACCGGCGATTTTGAATTCCATCATTGGTGCATAGAAGGTGATTTCCCCACCGGCGAGAATCTCGTCATAGCCCCAGGCGAATTCCTTTGAGGGCAGTGCACCATAGAGTCGGGTATTCATCCAGGCTGCTGGAGTGAGCCGGATGTCGAGGGCATCCACACCACGGAGGTAGGCCTGGGGATCGGTGGGATCCTTGGGGGGGTTGGCCAGGTCTACCGGATTCCAGCCGTAACCGTACCCGGTGAGAAAGCTCTGGCGGCCCAGGGTGATGCGTACTGAATCGGCGGGCATCCATGAAGCGGCGGCCCGCATGATGTCCAGGGTGAAAATATAGGGGTCGGCGACGAAGAACAGGTCGGCGACAGCGGCCTTGTAGCCGACGAGGCCTCCAATGGCTTCTGCTATGGCCGCGGAACCGATGAACAGGTCGGCGATGGGAAACTGCTTCACCTGGAACCACAGGTCCAGGGCGCTGGACTCCCCCTGGGCATCCAGTTTCAGGTTGATTTCACTGCGGAACATCACGTCGTCGATGCCCAGCTGATTATCGGGATTCAGGGGAGTGTCGTCATATCCGCCGCTTCCGGGGATATTGAGTATCACCTCCGGTTTAATCTCACCGCTGAAGTTCACCTGGGCGCCTGAGGCGGTGGGGGAGATGATGCCGACTGGGATGAACAAAAGAATGGTAAAAATCGAGACGTCTCGGAGTCGGGAAACCCGGGGCCGGATTTGGATGCGTACCTTCATCGGATGGATTCCAGGTAAGCGGTGTTAAAAAACCGTTCTTCAACCTTCGGGCTGTCGAATTCCAGCAGATCGGTCTCGATGATGCTGATCGAATCCCGGGCGAGAGAACGCATTGTAATACGGAAGGGGTATTCTATACCGCCGACACTGCGATAGTCCTCCAGGTCCAGTACCTTGATCGGAGCACCCTTGTCGTGGTACTCGATGCGGAGGTAGCTATTGGTGTCCCTGGTAATCCAGGTGACGAGCATATCGTAAGCATCTCGCTCTCCGGCACGTGGGGTCAGGATGAGTCGGTGGCATGCTGTGCCGTCGATGCGTTCTTCACCGTCGTAGGCCGCATTGTATTGGGCGGAGAAGCTGTGGCTTCCCTCTCCCATGTCGGCATATGAGAAATCGCTGCCGGCGGCGGAGTTCTTCTTGGCCGATGAGCTCATCTTGCGGATCCGGCCGGTGGAGGCAAAGCGGATCCAGAGGTCGTCACCGATCATCAGATAGGCGGTGCCCTCCACCCGGGGAGGATCTGTAAAGACAGTAAAAGAGCGAGTGGTACCATCAGCGGCATCGGACTCGTATCCCTCCATCACCTGGGGTGCCTGGGCTCGGCCGGATCGGGTGATAGACATGGTGCTTCTCGAATACACGTCGTTTAATTCGAAGATGCTGTCCGCTTCATTAAGGATGGCCGAAGCGTCCTGTGCGGCCAGGGACAAGGTGACGATCAACAGGGCGCCAGTGATTAAGGGTCGTACCGCAGACGCCAGTCGAGGAACGACCCCGACAGTCAACAAAATCCGTTTTGCGTTCATTTACAATATCTCCTTCCTGGAAAATCTCGGGGTCAGATTCCAGCCCAGCCTTTCGGATACCAGGATGAGTACGGCGGGGTGGAAGAGGACGGAAAAGACGAAAGCCAGGGCCATCGCCATGGTGAGGACGATTCCGGTACTGCGCATCGCCCGCATAATGGACGGGATAAATGACGAGAAACCGATCATGGTTGTAAGGGTGGTGAGAGCCACGGCGCTGCCGGTCCGGGCCAGGGCGATGTTCATGCTGCCACGGCCTTCGATGTGATAGCGGTGATTTATATGCACCGAATCGTCTATGCCGATGCCTACCAGCAGTGGTATGGCAATAATGTTGATGAAGTCGAACTTGATACCGAAGAGAGCCATCAGTCCGAAGAGAGATACAAAGGCGAGTACCAGGGGCAGGAAGGTGAGAATAACCAGTCTGATGTTCCGGAAATCGATGATCAGGATGAGGAATACGGCGATCAGAGCCGCGATGACGGAGCGAACGCTGTCACTCTCGGCAATGGACATAAGTTGGTCGGCGGCGAGTATCATACCGGTACCCCGATGGGTGACGGTGTTCACCTGGGCGGTGAACACGTTGCGGAATTGACCTACCCAGGGGTTCTGCCTCGGTGAGATGGAGACCAGGGTGCTCCTGCCGTCATCCGAGATGAATGTGTCCCGTATCATGGCCGGGAGGTCTTCCGGGGTAATAACCTCGGTGCCCGCCATGGAATGGATGCGATTGGAAAGCCGGAGTGAAAATGCGGACTGGTAAGCGGCGAGGGCCATCGGATCGGCTTCACCGGCTTCAAGGACGTCGAAAAGACGGTCGAATGCGGTATTGTTGACTTTGTTTCCGTCGTTATCAAGGCCGGTGATCCTGTTCAGGGCGAAAGCGGCGCGGTCGGTTCCGCCGAGGACGGCCAGATCGCCCATCTCGATAAGGTTGAACTCCAGCCGATAGATTTCTTCCAGGAAAAGATCCGGATCCGGCGGTGCGTTTTCACTGGAGAACCCTGTGCCGGTTTCCAGCCCTGTGCGGATATTCCGGAGGTAGGGCAGCCGTTCGGCTCGCTGATCTTCGGTGGGCCACCAATTGGTGATGGCGTCCACCGATCTCACCGAATCGAGATCTTCCAGGGCGTCCACCAGGGCCGGCATGTCGGCCAGATTGTTAATATCGGCGATGAGATACATGACATCCGGGGCGGAGCCGAACTCCTCCACCATGGTGTCCTGGAGTTCCGCCGACTCGAGTCCCTCGGCCTCCATGTTCATCAGGTTGTCTTCCAACTCGACTTTAGAGGCTTGGGTTCCAAGGGCGATGCCGATAATCAGGAGTGTCAGAGCGAAGGTTCCGGGCTTCCCGGCAACCCATCGTCCGATGGCCGATATGCCGCCCGTACGGATATTTCTACGCCGGTGAAGCATGGGATCGTCTTTTCCTTTCTTGTCCAGGCGTTTTTGGCGCCATCCCAGTATCGCCGGAATAATAACCAGCATGGCCACTAACTCGGCGATGATGCCGGTGCCGGCCACGATGGCCAGCTCCCTGATGATATCGCTCTCAGCCATGAGCATGGCGTAGAAGGCGGCTGCGGTGGTGAGGCCGCCGGTGACGATTCCCCGGCCGCTCTTGGCGAAGGATCCGCCGATGGCATCGGAGAAGGACTTGCCTTCATCCCGTTCCTGGACAAATCCGGTCAACAGGTGAATGGCGTAGTCCACACCCAGACCGACAAGGGCCACCAGGTACATGGTGGTGAGAATGTTGAGTCGGTGGATGATGAAGCCGGTCATCCCGGCGGTCCAGTAGATGCCCAGCATCAGAGGGATGCCTATGATGAGGGGGGTGGAGCGGATGCGGAACACGGCAATCATCAGGATGAGGATGAGGACGAATGCCAGGGTCATAGAAAGGGCAAAACCCTGTTCCGAAGTCACCATCTCGTCCCGGCCCACCACTGTTAAACCGGTAAGACCGACTTTCACCCCGGCGGCGGCGGCGATGGCCTTGGCCCGCTCTTCAATCCGGTTGGTTTCCGTCACCAGGGGACCCATGTCGTCGATGGTGTAGGTGGGGTTCAGGAACATGATTCCCATATTCTGTGAGCGGCTGAGGTAGTAGGGATCGCCGATAAGGTAAGCGTCAAGGGCGGCTTCGATGGCCTTCTCGTTCGGAGGATCGCCCTCGAGGCTGTCGGCCAGCCCGTCCAGGATAAGGCCGATTCCACCCACCCAGGCGGCGATCTGGTTTTCATCGCTCTCCATGGCGTCCCCGTCACCGGAATATTCCCGCTCCAGGTCGTCATTCAGGGCGGTGAGGAAGGGTACCAGGTCGGTGTCGGCATAGAGGCTCCTCATCCGATCCAGGACATCCGATTCGGTGAGAAGGAAGGCGTGCTCATCAAGAAAGGCTGTATCCAGCTTGCTGTAGACTCCGGAGATGGCCGATGAGTATTCGTCACCGGAAAATTCCTCGGTCAGCTGGTCGATAACGGCAATCACGGTGGCCTTGGCCGTTTCGGCCGGCAGCTCCCGACCGTCAATTACCACGACCAGTGACGAAGCGAAAGGATATTCTTCGGTAATCCTTTTCAGATCTTTTACCTGCTGGGAATTCTTGGGCATGATGGAGAAGAAGGTCATCTCCATTTCCAGCATGGAGGCTCCCACCGTCATGATGACGGTGATAATCAGTACGATGAGGAACACCCGGCCGGGATGTTCTCCGGCCCAGATACCCCAGCGGGCCAGGTTTGAACTGTTTTCAGTTTTCGATTTATTCATTTTTTGCGTCCCTTATGCCCGCCGCTCGCCGGTATAGCGATTTGAGACCAGATGGCCGCGCAGACCCGGGGGCCCAGAACGATGTATTCTTTCCTGTTGGTGAATGTTCCCAGAAGGAGGGCCCCTTCGTAAAATGCTGTAATTTCATAAGTTACGGCTTCGATGTCGGTATCCTTCCGAATCTTCCCCTTTTCGACTGCCTTGGCCATGACATCAGCCAGGGCTCCGCGAAATCCGGTGTAGATATCGTCGAGCCGTTCCCTGAGATCCGGGAATTTCTTGAGGGCGGCCAGGAAGAGGTACATGATGTTCTTGTAGTCCGTCACAGCCTCACCGAAACCGGAGCTTTCCCCCATCTCGGTCATGGTTTCATCTATACGGAAGAGGTTGTCCAGTAGCTTCTTCAACGGGATGTCCCGGGGCATAGCATCCACGAACCACCCTTCCATCATGTCCAGCAGCCTGTTGACGCTGGCGTAGAAGAGATCGTCCTTGTTCTTGAAGTAATGGTAGATAGCCCCTTTGGTGACTCCCAGGGCCTCGGCGATGTCGTTCAACGACGAGCGCTCATAGTCGTTGCTGGCGAAGAACTGCAGGGCCTGCTTTACCAATTGTTCCTTCGTATCGTTGGGCTGCATCTGTGGATACCTACCTTCGGTATGTATGATACCTACTATAGGTATGTTACTGAGAAATGTCAAATTCAGCGGGTGAGAATACAAAACCTCAATGAATGTGGATTTTTATATTGACATATGCACACAACTCGCCTACCTTATAGGTGTGCATATGCACACAGGAGGCGTCGATGCCACACAGAAAGGGGCGCCAATGCCGGCGACTGGGAGGCCGTCGGGGATTCAAGCCAATGGGTGTTCCGTCCCACATGCTGGATCAGGTGGTTCTCACCCTGGATGAGTTTGAAACATTGCGCCATTGCGATCTGGAAGGAAAGCAGCAGGCGGAAGCCGGTGAGGCCATGGGTGTCTCCCGGGGAACGGTGCAGCGCATGCTGGTCCGGGCTCGATCCAAGGTTGTGGATGCCCTCCTGAATCAAAAAATGCTGATTCTCATTGATGGATTCAATTATGAGAATACGGCCGAAGGGAGTGAATATGAAAGAAATGACAATCGCGATTCCGAGTAATGATGGAGAAACGGTGGAGGAGCATTTCGGCCATTGCCGTCAGTTCGTCCTGATAACCACGAGAGACGGGAAAGAAGTTTCCAGGGCAATGGTGGATCCTCCGGAGCATGTCCCGGGTTCTTTCCCGGCCTTCCTGGCCGAGCAGGG
>JAUVIY010000410.1 GCA_030592625.1 Spirochaeta sp.
AATGATCTGAATGAAGCGGCGTCAGCACTGAATATCGCTGCTGAATTCCGCTCTCCAGGAAGGGATGCGCTCTATCTGGAAGCCAAGCTGCTGCTGAATGGTTATCGGAAGGAACCCGGCAATGCAGATGAGTCGGCGCACCGCCAGGCATATTCACTGTTGGGGAAGTCCCTTGATGATCATACTCCCGGTTCCTCATCTACTATCACTCGTTTCGAGGACAGGGCTGTACTCTGGTCTTCACAGGCCCTCCGACTGAAAGAATTCAGAGAATTGCTGGACCGCTACCAAAGCTGGCCGCGCGGGCACCGGGATGATCCGGTGCTGATATACGCCGCGGCAAGGGCTGCCCTATACCTGGGGCTGGAGGAGCGGGCAGCCGATCTGGCGATCAGGGGAGAAGCCCTGACGGTTCCCGGTACCGACCTTAAACGTCTCGGTCCCTCATTCGACGGGGGCGCCCAACCGTTGTTTCGCGCCCTGGCGGTGGCAGCCGAAGACGGTTATTCGATTTCTACCCTGGATGCCGCCTGGAGAAGGTGGGGTATCGGGCTGGAGGAAGCACTCAGGCCCTGGCTGCTTTCGGGCTATATCAGGTTACCGGATACCGGGAACCTCATGGAACTGCTTTCTACCGATATGGTGAAGGCAGTACTTCTTATGACAAATCCCGGTGATTCCGACATGGATATCCCTCATGATTTTTCAGGTGATCTTGCATTGTTACGCAGAATCCGCTCCGCGGTGCCTGAGTCACGAAAAAAGATAACGGATAGTTTTCTTGAAGAATATACAGGTCTTCTTACCGCTGATGCCGATTACGATGGTTATCCGGAAGAGTACCTGATGTTAGTGAGCGGTAAACCGGATTACAGAGAAATTGATAATAATCAGGACGGCCGTTTTGAGTGGTATATCGTCTATAACGATTATGACCCGTGGCATATACAATTTGACGATGGAAATCTGGGAATTATTTACGAACAGGGCGCCTATCCTTCGGTACTTTCAATGAACCGTCGGAATGATGATTCACGAATTGAACTGTTCATGTATCCCGGCGGATTCTCATGGGAAGCCGAAAACCCCGGGAGCTTCTGGACAGAGCCTAAAGAACCGGACTGGAATGACGATAATCTCTGGTTCGGAACCCGGAGAGTGAATATCATCGTGAACGGTTTGGATTGCAATACCTTCGGTGAATCAATCACATATCTGGCCGAAGGGTATCCCCTCAGAGCCGTCGAAAGACTTTCTGTTGAAGATGAGCCTGAGAAACCGCTTTGGACACGTGAGATTCTTTATGACGATGGGGTTGCCGTAGCCGGCCGCCGTTCCTATCGCATGGACCCGGATGATCCGGGGCAGCTTCTCTGGGAACTTTATGAGAGATTCGAGAACGGTGAAATGGTCGGCCTGGCATGGGATCCGGGTATGTCGGGAACTCCTTTATATCTGAGGGATTGGGCACTTGATAGATATCTGGAAACTCAAGTCTGGGATCTTGATGCCGACAGGTGGATTGATGTACGCCGTTTCATCCTCCCGGGCGGTAAGGTGATGTTAAAGGAAATCCTGATAACAGAAGTACGTCATGAGGATCTTATTCCATGGAATGCTGCCGACTGGGCACCCTGGGACCAATAAAATGAACCGAAAGATAATTGACTTTGGAATATTCATACGGACTGTGATACTGGCTCTGATGAGTATGACGGTTATTACGGCATGCAGTACCGGTTCCAACATTGAAATCGAGTCGGAAACCCTGAGTGATTTTTCTCTGGACCGTATAGATCATCTGCTGGAAACGGGAGATAACCTCCGCGCTCTACCACTGATTGTCAGCCGTGACAGGAACGGTGAGGGTTCCGAAGGACGCTACAATCAGGCGATTGATGGTCTGAATGCCGAATGGAATGCGGCCCGAAGCGATGGAGATTGGCGAAAATCGCTGGTTTATCTGCGCTCATTCGGTTTACTCGGCGAAGAAAAGAATACCGGCGGTATCACTGAAACCGATCTTTTCCTTGAAGGTGTGAATGAATATCTGGATGCCGAATCCACCGGTGCCGCAGCTGCACTGATTCAGTCGGAACTGAATATTGATGATATCGATACGGAAATTCGGGATGAACTGGCGGCACGTTTTAAAGAATCCGGACACAGTACCGTAGCGGCGGAACTCCTGGGCCTGGAACAACCGGGGTCTCCAGGGATGGGTCCACTTGTCGACGGAACCGTCACTGTCTGGGTGAACCGGGGTATCAGGCTCGTCGGTAATGTCGGGATTCCCGACAGGGGAATAGGATCGGGGTTTTTTATCGATCCGAA
>JAUVIY010000120.1 GCA_030592625.1 Spirochaeta sp.
AACTGCCTCTTGATGAGTTAGTTGGTGATCTATCCATGGGAGATCAACAGCTTGTCGCCATTTGTCGTGCACTGACATCCGATATCCGTCTGCTTATCATGGATGAACCGACAACGGCACTTACCAGAAAAGAGGTGAAGGGACTGTTCACAGTCGTCAAGGAACTCAAAACCCAGGGTATCGCCTCTCTGTTCGTCAGTCACAAACTTGGTGAAGTTTTTGAAATCGCCGAACGTGTAACGGTGCTGCGAGACGGGAAGAAGGTTGAAACATACAAGGCGGATGAATTGGATGATTCCAAACTCTCGTTTCTTATGACAGGCCAGGAACTTGAGTACAAGCCGTATGTCTATCAACGCCCGGATGACGAACCGCTCCTTGAAGTCAGTAATTTATCCAGGGGAAATAATTTCGCCGACGTGAGTTTCAAGCTTTATCCCGGTGAAATACTCGGAATAACAGGCCTTCTCGGTTCAGGCCGTACTGAATTGGCTATGACTCTGTTCGGGTTGAACCCGCCGGACAGCGGTGAAGTATTGCTGGAAGGAAAAAAATTGAAGCTCCGTTCGGCTTATGAATCGGTTCAGGCGGGGATAGCCTATGTTCCGGAGAACCGTCTCGTCCAGGGGCTTGTGATGCCTCAATCAGTGGATCGAAATATCATCATTACAACGATCCGAAAGCTGACGAACAAATTCAGAATGATTGATCGTGAGAGATTTCAGGACAATATCGACAAGTGGGTCAAACGGCTGAGAATCAAAGTTCCCGATACGAATTCACCGGTACGGACTCTGTCGGGAGGGAATCAGCAGCGGGTTGTGCTGGCAAAATGGATGGCTTCAAACCCCAAAGTTCTGATACTCGACGGTCCGACGGTTGGTATCGATGTCGCAGCGAAAAGCGCTATTCACTCTTTTCTTCGTGAGCTCGCATCAGCCGGAGTGGGTGTGATTATCATATCGGATGAGGTTCAGGAGGTTCATGGGAACTGCAACCGGGTTATTCTGATGCATCGCGGAAGGTTTCGGGAGCAGTACGATGTCACAATTACTACTCCGGCGGATATACAGCAGGCGATCGAGCGAATCGCTTTATAGTTATAGGGGTGTATTGTGAAGCGACTTCTCCAAAAACATGAATCTTACATTTTTCTCGCAATCATCCTTCTGACAGTCGTTATTACGGCTCTTAATCAGAACTTCCTTACTCTCGAGAACCTCTTTGATATTCTGAAGAGCTATTCCTTCATCGGAATCATGTCTGTCGGTGTGCTGGTGGTACTGATTTCCGGAGGCATTGATATCTCTTTTACCGCAGTTGCAACGGTGGGTCAGTATGTCATGGCTGTCATTATTACAAAATACACCGGCAATATCGTCCTTGCTTTTACGATTTCGATTTTCATTGGAATACTGCTTGGTCTGATAAATGCCATGTTTATATATTTTTTCAACATACCTACCATCATTGTTACCATAGGTACTCTGAATGTCTTTTATGGTTTGTTGATCGTTTTCTCAGGCGGCCGATGGTTATACAATTTGCCGGAATGGTTTGCAAAATTTGCTGAGATTCGCGTGTTGACTCTGCTCAATGCCAACGGAATACCTTACGGCCTATCCATAATCACGGTTATCTGGATAGCCGTAATCGCCATTGCCGCATTCATTTTACGTTTCACGGTTCTCGGCCGCAGCCTCTATGCTGTCGGCGGCTGCGGATTCGATAAGAGTCCGGCTCAACGTGCGGGAATCAACATTTTCCGCGTCCAGATGTTCGTTTATGCGTTTATGGGCTTCACTGCGGGAATCGCCGGAGTCGTTCAGGCACTTCTGGTACAGACTGTTGCTCCGAACAGCATCGTGGGTAAAGAACTGAATGTTATCGCAGCAGTCATCATCGGGGGTGCAAGTATATCCGGCGGTACAGGAACCATTACGGGAACGGTCCTGGGAGTCATGCTGCTGGCCATATTGAGCAACGGTCTCACACTGATGAGAGTTCCATCATATTGGTATGATGTCGTTATCGGATTGGTAATACTTTTAAGTGTCAGTGCCAGCGCACTGCGGCAGAAGAAAAAAATGCAACGGGCCATTGCGGTGGAGGAAGCCTGACTGTGGAACTGAAAAAACGAATCAACTGGATACAGAACGAATTCGCCATGCTGTCCATCATTATTCTGGTTGTATTGCTGCTCATGGGGGTACTCAACCCACTGCGATTCTTCCGAATCTATAACCTGCAGTCCATGGCCTTTCAGCTTCCGGAACTCGGTCTTCTTTCATTGGGAATGATGGTGATTATGCTCACCGGAGGGATTAATCTGTCCCTCATCGCTTCGGCCAATCTCTCGGGAATCCTGATGGCACTCGTACTCAATCGTCTGGCACCGCCTGAAACCTTCATTGGTTCAGGCTCAGGTATTGTGCTGCTGGTTATTCTGGTCGGGCTTGCGGCAGGGGTCGCTGTCGGACTCGCGAACGGCGCTCTTGTTGCATATGTCGGTGTTTCGCCGATATTGGCTACCCTGGGTATGATGACCCTCCTTAACGGAGTGAATATCCTGATTACGAAAGGGTATGTTATTTCGGGTTTTCCGCCGGCATTCCAATTCATTGGAAACGGGAAAGCGCTGGGAATCCCATTTCCCATGATAATTTTTGCTTTGATTGCCATTGTCGTCGGCATTGCCATGAAGCGTACGCCTTACGGACTCGAAGTCTATATGCTCGGAACCAATGAAATCGCAACTCGTTACTCCGCAGTAAACGTGCCGAAAGTACTGATGAAAAGCTATGTAATATCCGGTTTACTCTCTGCGACGGCGGCGATAGTAATGATTTCTCGTTTCAACTCGGCAAAGTCGGATTACGGCGAATCATACCTTCTCGTCACAATACTGGCGGCGATTCTGGGCGGAACGAACGTATATGGCGGATTCGGGAAGGTAACCGGACTGATACTGGCCCTTGTTATTCTGCAGATAATTTCCAGTGGTCTCAATCTGCTGCAAGTGAATGCGTTCATTACACGAGCCATCTGGGGAATGATACTCGCTGCGGTGATGATTGGTCAGTATTACAGGATCCGGGCTGCTTCAAGAATTCGCTGAGTTCTTCTACAGAAGCATTATCTGATCCAGGTCGATGGAAAATTCCAGAATATCGCTTCTCAATGCCCTGCGAATGGTATTTCGCGGGATGGCGAAGATATACTGCATGCGGATGCTGTCGGTCTTCAGAGGAATATCGGCCATACTGCCGCCATCGGTACCGATGGATGAAAATGGTTTACTGATATGGGTCCAGCCTGAATTCATGCTGAAATCGGAACTGTAGTATTGATTCGTGTCTGTGCCGACAATTTCTATATAGCAGCTCTCAAAAGTCTCCGACCTGATAAGCATGGAGAGGGACTCGAATCCTTCCCAGTCGATCCCTGTGAACAGGCTGTATATAACGTAGAGATCCTGTTCGTCGTTCAGGAAATCCATGATTGCATCATTGATTTCCATTCTACCGGACAGTCTCAAGAAGCGGCCCGCGGGTCCGTCTTCAACAAGAGTTGTACGGAGAACTACAGATTCCACGCCTTCGTTTTTTTTCAGTACACCGGTATCTGACTCGGAATAATCCATATAGATATGTGAGCCGCCGATCCTGAATAACCCCGGAGCCCTGGCTACCTCATCTTCATAGGCTTCAATGAGACCTTCGGGATCGGGTTCGTTGAGCTTGAAGAGTCCAAGATCGTCGACCCGGAGACGGCTCTCGAGAAACACATCATTCCGGAAATGCCCGGCATTAAGATTATCCAGGTACGGCACAGCGAAACCGATGGAAATCGGTTTGGAATAATCTGGTTCGCCCAGGCCTGAAACGTCCATGAATGAATTGAAGGGAATTTGCAATCTTGTCCATTCATCAGGGTTCAATGTCATGGGTGCCATCCGGGTTATCTGCTCACCATCGGCTCTGGTTTGCTGAACGAATGCCGACAGCTGGGAAAAGCCTTCCGGGTAAATACTGAAAGTCACCCCATCCTGTCCATCGGCGTCCCAATCGGTGTTGTAGATAAGGTAGAAATTCAGGTCGCTGTCGTTCCAGTCGTTCCAGTCGTTCAGGATGTCAACCGAATCGAACTCCGCTTCGAACTGCAGATATCCGTAGCCTTCATCAGCGGTGCCTGTTTTACCGGAGGCGAATATAATCCGTTCTCCCCAGAATTCTTCGTAATGAGATGGACTCAAGCTGACAATGGAACCATCATAGTTTTCGTAAATCGTCCTGACGGTAGTTGCCCCTGCAATTTCAACGGCACCGCCATGCACCAATATCGTTTCGCTTGCGCTATCACGGGCGAATCCCTCTTCCAGTTCGTAATCGAGAAAGAAGCCTCCGAGAACGGCACCACTTTCGACTTCGACGATTTGAATGTTCACCTTATCAAAATCTTCCAGGGGGATGATGTATCCGATCAGGATAGCATCTGCCCCAAGGAGCTCTCCGATGTCAACCTGGGTCTCTTCGGATACCAGATCGGAAACCATCAGAGACTGTTCGGACATCACCCGATCCAGCCCCTGCCTGCTGACTATTGTGATTTCATCACCGGCAAGGTTGGCGATTTCCGTTGTCAATCCGGTAATCAGGTAATCGCTGATATTGCTTTCCCTGCCGTCAACCGTAAAATAATAGACTGCCATTGTTCTCGAGGCACCATCCGAGAGGAGGGATACAGTCTGTATGGCGATTTCAGATACCAGTTCATCGATACCATGGATCAGGTTTTCCGGTTCTTCGAGCATAGCCCGTTCCCCGGTTGTCGAGGGTGTCGTGGTACAGCCTGAAATCACCAGAATCGCGAGAATGATGACAGCCGTCCTGAGTATCGAACCGAAGTTTTTCATGGGTACAATCCTAATCCGAACCGTGATGATACACAAACCACCCGTCTTCATTGCGATGATGTTCTGAGAATTGGGAAATGAATGAAGAAATGACCGGCGGCTCGGTTGAGCCGCCGGGATGAGATGTTTACTGAAGAGCGAAGAAAGTGGCGATAAGAAGGGAATATCCGAGTTTTTCTTCCGGAGTTACCAACTCCTGTTTTTCACCGAATCTGCGGTCGTCCCAGATAATCTTGTCTACTCTGGATTCGACGAATCCGTTCTGATAGGTCAGATGTAATGTGTTCACCAGCACCAGATTGCCCCGATGAGAAAACATATGGCCGGTTCACCGGGTAAATACCGTATATCAGGAGTTGATACGGTACAATGGAATTTATAATGCCAGGCTCACCTCGCCGCAATTCGCTCCTTATGGTCATCTTATCAGCCGCAATTCTATTCATAACATCAGCACCTCATCTGGTTGCTGGAGAAAAGTCAAACATCACTGTCATCGTCGAGGAGATCAGTTTTGAATCCGATAAGAAAACCCGTCCGGAGGCCCTGGCTCGGGAGGTAAAGCTGGAGGCTGGAACAGGATTCGAGAGTATAAACTATCTCCAGGATCGCCTGGACAGGGAGGTTCAGGATTTACTGAACCTCAGGGTATTTGCCGACGTAACGGTCCGGGTGGAAGACCTGCCCTCCGGCATTGGAGAACCCCGGAAGGTTCGCGTTGTTTTCACAGTCGTCGATACCTGGACTCTCTTCCCGTTTCTGGTACCCAGTTCCGACGGATCAACTACCGCATTCAACCTCGCGGTGGTGGACAAAAATTTCCTGGGAACCCTCACCGAGTTCCGTATATCCGGAGACCTGGGTGTCGGCACCGATCCTATCGACGGGAAATGGGAAATCCCCAGATGGGGACTCTATTTTATTTGGAGTGGGTTCACCGTCAACCGATGGCAATTCAGCACCCGGTTGAGCCAGACCTACCAGACAGAGAGAAAGTTCGATGATACCATTCTCCTCCAGGATTACAGCTATTACGAAACTCTTCTGCTTTTTACCGTACGATATGAATTCAAACGCGTGCCGAAGCTTTTCACTTACATCATTCCGATGGTGAGCTTGCGCTATGAGTATGAAACGAGTGTGCAGGTGGAAGCCATTGAATACGAGTACTTCCGGACAGGATTGAGTCTGGGACTGGATTATAACCGAATCGACTGGATTGATTTTTACCGTAGAGGCTGGGCCCTGGGTTTGATGAACGCCACCTGGGGTAGTTCTGACGGGGAGAACGGCAACTTGAAGTCGATTTTTACATCCAGGATGTCGGTTCATGGGATTTTGGCCGGGATTAATCCCAATGCCAGACTCCTCAGTACCGTGAGTATCAATCATGAAATGATCGGCCTGGGATCTCTCATTCGTGGAGTGCGTGATAATAACGTCTACGGCAACCGCGCTTTAATCCTCAATTCAGGCATCCAGATTCTGCTGTGGAAAGGCAAAGTAATCGAGCCTCATCTCCAACCCTTCGTCGACGTCGGCCTTGCCGCGAGGCGTAATGAACCGCTGGTTTGGACGGATGATTTCTTTGTAGGTGTCGGTTCGGAGCTTATTATTTTCCTGCCCGCCATACCCAGTGCTCAAGTCAGAGGATGGATTGGATTCGACCTGAGCGTGGATGGGTGGTCCAAGGCAAAATGGGAAGCCGGTCTGTCTTTCGACCTGCACTATTAGCCGAGAAGGAAGTGACACCCGGCGGCAACAGCTCCGGCCAGAATAAACCCTACCGCGACTTCTCCTACTGAATGCCCGATAGTGTCGGGAAGAGCTCCTTCTTTTTCGAGGATTTCCGGGGGGGCTATCTTCCTGAGAATCTTAATGATTGTGTTGATGGAACCCCTTACTTTGACGGCATCATGGGCTATTACTGCAGTAAGTACCAGTGCCACGGCAAATATTGAGGAATCAAGTCCTTCCCGTAATCCGGTAACCAGGGCCAGGGAAGCCGCAGCCGCCGTATGGGCGCTGGGCATTCCACCCGATTGAAGAATATTCCGGAATACCGGCGGTTTCCCATGGAAAACGGGGCTGATGACTTTCCAGCTCTGACCGAGAATCATGGAGACCGCAGCGGCAACGAAGGCGATGGGCAGGGTGTTCATGCTTTGAGAATAATTCCCCGGGGCCTTCGGGGTCCATACTCATCCCGGCAGATATT
Source organism: Spirochaeta sp. (assembly GCA_030592625.1). Classification (GTDB taxonomy): domain Bacteria; phylum Spirochaetota; class Spirochaetia; order DSM-2461; family DSM-2461; genus UBA2779. Next base: position 7,134 of record JAUVIY010000120.1, read on the forward strand.
GCGCCGATAAATGAAGTGATGAATACCATGTCCCACACATTGCCGACAACCGTCAGTAACGAGATTTCCCAGATCAGAAATGTCTATCAGGAGCATTTCGACCGTTCCTGGTTTACCTCGGCTTTTCGGGAATTCCCAATGCAGGCACGTCAGCTTCAGGATATCCGCCATGCTTTGAGTCTCACATCGCCGACGATCTGGGATCTTCCGGTACTTCATCGCGGAGTCTCAGCACTGAAAGATTTCATCCGGATGGTCCGTCATAGCGTTCTGCCCCGGATGAAGGAGATGTTCGGTTACTCCGGATATATGGGACCGGGATACAAAGACA
>JAUVIY010000394.1 GCA_030592625.1 Spirochaeta sp.
GGGGCTGAATATGCATCACTGCTTGACGATATTGTCGGTGCGAGAGAATACAGAACCGGCACTGGAATCGTCGATGAGGTTGGCATCGAAGCAATTGACGACAAAACCCTCATCGTAAACCTCAAGCAGCCCTCCCCTCAGTTTCTCTCAATTCTCTGTCATTACAGTTTCGCCCCGGTCTATCGGGATTTCCGCAAGGTTCAGGATTGGTCGGCTCATCGTTCCGTTCCTGTAAACGGACCATATACCATCAGGGCACGCAGTTCTGATGAAATCCTGTTGGATAAAAATCCGCTTTACTGGGATACCGATTCCGTAGCGGTCGGCGGGTTGCGATTACTTTTTTCCAACGACACCGATGAAATTATGCACGGCTTCAACCGCTTTGAAATCGACTGGGTCGTATCGGGAATGGATACCTCCCAACTCGCTATAACAGAAGCACTGAATATCGCACCCCTGTTTTCAACCACCTACTACTATTTCTCCAACGCATCTCCTGTATGGTCGGACCCGAAAGTAAGAAGGGCCATGATGCTTCTTGTGCCCTGGGAGGAAATCCGGAGCAACAGGCTGATTCCCGGGACATCCCTGGTACCGCCCATTCCAAATTATCCGGCAGCGGATGCCGGTTTTCCTCCTGGGGAAAGTCGCCGGGAGGAAGCTATGAATCTGCTGGAAGAGGCCGGCTATCCTTTGGGCAAAGGGCTGCCTGATCCGGTAATCCGCGTCCCTTTGGATGATCCGGTGGCAACCGCGATGAAGACCGCCTGGGATGAAATTTTTGGTTTAAATGTTGAAATCGAGGTGGTGGAATTCCCGGACTATTACGATTCGGTGAAAATCGGAGGTTACGATATAGCCACCCTCACATGGACCGGGGATTATGCCGATCCACATACCTTTCTCGGTATGTGGGATTCGGGAAGCAGTTTCAATGAAGCCGGTTTCTCAGATGCCGAATACGACAGCCTGCTCCATGAAGCGGCCACTCTGCCCTTCCTTCAGAGATTCACGAAGCTCCGTGAAGCGGAAGATCTACTGCTGCATTCATGTCAGGTTATACCCATCGAGCACTTCCCTGCAGTGAACATTATAGACAGGCGCTTCGTTGAAGGCTGGTTTCCAAACGCACTGGATATCCACCCCTTTAAGAATCTGGTGCCCAGGATGGGGTTCGATATCCCGGGTGTTGTTATGGATTGGCCAGCAGATTAACCCTTACAAAAGCCAGATCCCGAACTCCATTGACGCCTTTCGAACCGAAGGGCATGACAATCACAATTTTGTTGTTGATCTGATGGATACCCTCGGCTTTGAGCCGGGCGGAATTCCATTCGATGAGATCTCTGTCGGATTCCTCAACCGGTGAGAAGTCCTCCGACTTCAGGCCGGAGAAAAATGTGCTGAAATAGTCTGTCATCCAATCTTTACGGCGGTTCAGCCAGGTTTGAGTCCGGCCGTCCCGGAACGTATAGCCGAGGTTCACCTTTGCAATGAATATGGTAGGAGACTCATCGGCGGTCTGTCCGGTAAGCTCAGGTATATTCTTATAGTAGGAAAATTCCGGGAACCACAAGATTCCAGGACTGACCGAAGAACCGGGAACCTGAGCCATTATGTCTTCACTACGCCTGTGGATATCGGCTGTCAGAACCAGGATGATGAGTTCATCCAGGTCAGATTCAAGCTCCGGGGCATACTGAACTGCGGTCAGCCAACGGGTATCGACGGAAAGGTTATACAGGGACGCCGCCAACTCATTCCAACCGTTATCCAACCCTTCGAGCCGCTTCAGGAAGCGCTTGTTTCCCAACAGATATCCACGGATTATCCGGCGGTCCGTCTCATATGAAGAAACCGTCTCGCCCCTGGGTATCCACATTGAAGCGAATTGACCTACAGCTTTCTCGGTCCTCATTGTGATTGAGATTTCAGTCGAATCAGGCCGGGGCAGATCGGTCAGGCTCTCGGGTATGCCTGTAAGTATCAGAATATCATTCCGAACACTCTCGAATAGTGCTTTAACCTTGCCGACATAATCCGGCGCCCAGTCCGGAAGACCGGAGTTTTCGAGTTCGGCTGAATAACGGTCTGCCAGTACGCCGGTATCCCCATCCAGATACTCACCGGATCTCCGGCGATCCGCTGGTCCGGCGAAATCCCGGCGCCCCGGATCTTTGGCCAGAAAATGGTACAAATTGTCCAGACTGCCGCCGGCGGCCAGTGGTTCGGTCAATGATGCGTTTATTTGATTCAGATCCTCGGACAGGAGTGTTTTCATGGCCACAGTACGTTTTTCCCGGGCATAGCGGCGCTCGTGGGTATTCAACATGACAACAAGGATGATTACCAGTGCAATCAGGAGAACGGTAATGGATACCATCAGTAATGGGACGGTTTTTCGGCTCATATATGAATATTATCGGAAGATCACCTATCCGGTTTGACGCCCATAATGGTTTTCGATATATTAGGACGGCCATGGCCAAAAAGTCCGATACCA
>JAUVIY010000263.1 GCA_030592625.1 Spirochaeta sp.
TATGAAGAATAATACCGGTCGCATTTATTACCGGTCTTATCCTTTGAGTATATATAGCTTTACACTGATTATCTATAAGCTCAAAAAGTACTTCAGTATTAAAATCATCTCCTTCAAGAAGCCTCTTCCTATAGTAAATAACGGAACTTTGTACGGCATTCAGAGTGAGTTGCCTGCTGATCCGACCGAACCAATAAGAGACAGATGGTTCACTCAAAAGCTGTTCGATTTGCGGGATTTTTACTAGTTTTGATTCTTTCATTTTGCTCTCGGTGTTATCCGGCTCGCAAATTGTACCACCCCTTCTTGTTATTTCGATACCCTCCCAATAGGGGTTTCTGTCTGGGAAGTAGCTGTAGACAAGAATTGGCTGAGCCCAATGGCTCTCTTTCCCGACGAGGAATATGTCCCTTGAGATCCTCGTAAGGTCAACATATGAAGCATTAGGGAATGCTCATTCCTTAGAAGCTTACCTTAATGAAATTGAATAATGAATGGAAGAGAAGACCTCCTTCTTGCCCATTAATTAGTTCTTCATCTAAAGGGGAATTGAACTTTCCGAGACCAGCATCCGGTGGTACAGCCATCACAAACTTTCCGGTCGATATCGCCGTCCCATCGGACCATCAAACCGGTTATTGAAGGCAAGAGCAATAGGATATATAGCTTCATGATGCGGCAATTCTAATCCTTGACAACGAGGGCACTGCCGAGCAAGTAGAGAAGCTTCAGAGTCGGGGTGATGATTAAGTTCCTCTGCCGAGGCGGGCTGGTAGAAACGTCGAATGACTTCCGGAAGAGGCAGGAATCGAACCTGCCACTGCTCAATTACAGACAACGGTTTTGAAGACCGCGGAGACCACCAGATCTCATCTGCTTCCCGGGCAAGTATACGATTACGTTCCCGGAACCGTCAAGATTGTATCTGGGCGATGATTCTTTCGACCATGCCGGGCATCGAACGGATTCTGTTGAATTGGAGCGAATCCCGATAGGGCAATCAATGATCGTCTTCATTCATGGTTTGAGCGATGCGGATACCTTCGAGTACCAGGTCCGGATGGATGGTGTCGAAAATGCCCGTGTCGGCGTAAAGGCCGGCGAAGCCGCCGGTAGCCACTACTGTGGCATCCTCCCCCTTGTGGAAGCATTCCCGGCGATACCGCCCGATGATCTCCCGTATCATCCCGAGATGCCCCCAGTACAGTCCGGATTGGATGCTCTCCACGGTGGATCGGCCACAGGTCTGTTCAGGCCGTAAAATCTCCACCTTGGGAAGCCTGGCGGTAGTTTTCTCCAGGGAGCCCATAGAGGTACGCAAACCCGGGACAATGGCCCCGCCCAGATACTCACGATCGGCGGTAACCGCCTCCACTGTGGTGGCGGTACCGAAATCCACGATGATAAGATTCTTATCCGGGTACCGGGCCACGGCGCCAACGGCGTCGGCGATTCGGTCGGCGCCCACTTCCGCAGGGTTTTTATAGCGGATCTTAAGGCCCGTTTTCACTCCTGCCTTGAGATTGAAGGGTTCGGTATCGAAATAGTGGCGGCAGGCGTTGCGCAGCGAGTGGTTGATGTCCGGTACCACCGAGCAATATCCCACTGACATCACTGAAACGGGATCGAATCCATTCTCCCGGATGACGTTTCGGAAGAACAGACCCAGCTCGTCACTGGATGCGATACGTTCGGTAATCCTCCGGAAGCGGAACAACAGGCGGTCCCCGTTGAAAAGGCCGCCGAAGATCTGGGAATTCCCCACGTCAAGGCACAGGTTCATGTCGTCTCCCCGGCCAGCAGAGTGAAGAGCCCCTCGGCCATGTCATCTTTGGTTTCGGTTTTATTCAGAACCCCTTCCTTCCCCCAGATAGTGGCAGAATGGCGTTGGGCATTGATGTCCTGAAGGTTGTTATGGACTACATAGTCTACGTTACCCCGGGCAAACAATGCGTTCACCTGAGCCTCGGCGTGGGTGTCATCAGCGCCGTCAGTGAGCTTGAATCCCACTATGATTACCGATTCGTTGTGGCTCCACCCCCGCAGGGAATCCAGGATCTTGGCTGTGGGTTTCAGTTTTAAAATCACCTCCCGGCCGGTACCGATTTTACCCGGACCTCCCGGGGGGAAAGATGTCCCGTCGACGCTGACTCCGTTGACAGTGTAATCACTCACTGCCGCCAGGTGTACCACCGCGTCCCAGTCCTGGTCGGCCAGTTGATTCCGGAGTGTGTCCCGGAGGTCAGCGTAACTCGTATAGGTGAGTTCGGTCACCGGGATTTTATCGGTGCCGGATGAGATACTTCTCGGGGAAACGGCCCGCTCACTGCGCAGCAGTGTCACATCGGCTCCCCTGTCGGCGAAATATCGCGCCAGTACCGCACCGGTTTGGCCGGTGGAGTTGTTGGAGATTCGTCTCACACCATCGATGGGCTCTTCGGTGCCGCCGGAAGTAAAGAGAACTTTCATCCCAACTCTTCCTCCATCAGGGCGAAGGCATCATCGGGTTCAAGGAGCCGTCCGTAGCCCACAGTCCCGCATGCCAGACGACCCTCACCGGTGGGGAGGATGCGGCAACCCCAGTCATCGAGGACACCCAGGGCGTCGGTTACCGCCGGGTGTTCGAACATATTGCTGTTCATCGCCGGAGCGATCCACCAGGGTTTGCGGAAGTTGTTTGCCAGGAAGAGGGCGCCAATCAGATCGTCGGCCAAACCCGCCCGTAGCCGAGTGATCCGATTGGCCGATGCGGGGTAAAGAATCATGATGTCCGCCCAGTCGGTGAGCTTGATGTGATCCAGCGCACGGCCGCGTTCAAACATGTCGGTGAGTACCGGCCGTCCGGTGAGGCCTTCCAGGGCGGCATCCCCGAGGAAACGGCGCCCCCCATCGGAAGCCACGCATTGGACGGCCCAGTCTTTCTTTACCATCAGCGAGGCCAGAGAGGCGGCTTTAAAAGCGGCGATGGATCCACTGGTCATCAATACCACGTTTTTCTTCTTTTCAGATTCTGACATTGTCGATCAACCTCACTCTTCCCAGATGAACAGCGCCGAGGATTCTCCCCTCGCGCTCTTCCACGTAATCCACGGCGAATCCGGCTTCCTCCAGCCGGGCCGTCTTCACTTCCGGCGATCCGGATCCGGCGAGTATGCGGTGGAAGGCCGGGGCCAGTTCCCGCTCGGCAGGGGTGAGCCGGGCGTTCCGTGAGCTCATTGCCAGTCCGTCGTCCTCCCTGACCAGGGAACAGGGGATAATTTCCGTATCCAGGAAGAAGGCCTTGGCCATCCCCCGGATCAGGTTGAACTGCTGCCAGTCCTTCTCGCCGAAATAGGCCCTGTCGGCACCGGTGATGTTCAGTAACTTGAGCACCACTGTCAGGACGCCGTCGAAGTAGCCCCCCCGATGGGCACCTTCCAGCAACAGGCTATTCTCAACCTCGGTCACCTTGTAACGGTATCCGTCGGCATACATGTCTTCGGTATCGGGATAAAACACCAGGTCGGTACCTGCGGATTCCAGAAGGATTCGGTCTTCTTCGAAATCCCGGGGATAGCGTTTCAAGTCCTCGGGATCGTTGAACTGAGTGGGATTCACGAACACACTCACCGCCACAATGTCGTTCTCATCCGCGGCTCGTCGCACCAGGCTCAGATGTCCCTCATGGAGGGCGCCCATGGTGGGTACGAGCCCCAGTGAAGTTCCTGCCCGGGTGATTTCCAGGAACCGTTTCCGGGCTGCGGCGACGTCCGGCAGCACTTCTGTCATTCGTACCATTCCTTCTCTCCAGGGAAGGTTCGGGCAGACACCTCCCGGTGGTAGTCGTTCAAGGCACCTTTCACCAGAGTCGCACCGTCCATGAAGTTCCGGACGAATTTGGGCTTGAAGTCGGCGGTGAGGCCCAACAGATCCTGGAGCACCAGCACCTGTCCGTCTACAGCGACCCCGGCACCGATGCCGATTACCGGAATATTCAAGTCGGCTGCGATGGTCCGTGCAGTATCCCCGGGTACGGCCTCAAGTACGAGGGCAAAGCATCCTGCCTCCTGAAGTGAGCGGGCATCCCCGGCGAGTTGAGCCGCCGCCTCGTCCCCCCGCCCCTGGACCCGGTATCCTCCCAGGCGATTCACCGACTGAGGGGTGAGGCCCAGATGGCCCATTACCGGCACACCGGATTCCACGGTGTGGCGGATTATGTCCAGGTTGCCGGCGGCTCCCTCGAGTTTCACCGCGTTGGCCCCGGCGCGCATCAGGGCGGCGATGTTCTCCATGGATTTCTCCAGTCCCACCCTGAAAGACATGAACGGCAGATCGCCGATAATGA
>JAUVIY010000402.1 GCA_030592625.1 Spirochaeta sp.
ATCTCTTCTGGTCCAGGCGGCTATCCGGGGTGATGGTCCTGATGATTTTGAACGATTTGTCATGGAGGCCCTCGTTCTTCTCGAAAAGAAGCGGTCTGAGGATGTGAGAACGAGTATGAAAATCTCCCGGGAAGACTGGGAGGATTACGAGGAATACATCCGAACACTCATGCCCTTCCCGGGGCGCCTGTATTCGACTGAGGCGCCCCAGTATATCATCCCGGATCTGGTGGTTCGTAAAGATGAAGGGGAGTACGTTCTCATCCTGAACGATGAGGTGCTACCGGTTTTACGTGTCGATCCCGAGTTCGAGAGAATCAGGGAAGAAGCCGTCGGTGACAAAGATGCCAAACGCTTCATCTCCGATCATTCGCGGGAAGCCCGCTATTTCATCAACAGCCTGGCACAAAGGGACAATACTCTGCTGAAGACGGCGTGGTCCATCATTGAATTTCAGAGGGATTTCTTCTCAGGCGGTCCCCGATTCCTCAAACCCCTCACTCTCAAGGATGTTGCCGGTGAAATCGGAGTACACGAAGCCACGGTTTCCCGTATTACGACGAATAAATACGTTCAGACCGATTGGGGACTCTTCGAGCTGAAGTTCTTCTTCACCAATTCCATTTCGGGAGCCGGTTCCTCAGGATCGAGAGTTTCGAAAGTGGCCGCGAAAGAGGTCATCAAGGAAATCCTGGCTGAAGCCGATTCGAACAGGCGCATATCGGATCAGAAGCTCAGCGATCTTCTGGCCAGAAGGGGAATCAACCTCGCCAGAAGAACAGTGGCCAAGTACCGGAATGAACTTGATTTGCCCTCTTCCTACCAGCGATAATTGAAGAGAAGTTCTTTCAATTTGAGAGAGCTTCCATCTACATCACAGGAGGATGCGATGACGGTCGAAGTCAAAGGGACCCACGGTTATGCACCCGGCGAGAGCACCAAAGAGTACATCGACAAGAAACTGAAACGTCTGGACCATTTGAAGGAGCATGTGGCGAATCTTCACCTGACCCTGGACAAGCACAACAGCGGTGAGTTCAAGGCGGAATCGAATATTCATTTCCGCTGGGGTGCCATGGGGCACATCAAGGTGACCGACCGGGATCTGTTCAAGGCTATCGATATCCTGTTTGATAAAATTGAGGCTAAGGCGACGAAAGAAAAAGAGAAGATGCAGGATCATTAATTGTCGGCGGAGCCAGCCACCGGTTCCGCCCTTTGCATGATATAATATTTACGATGAGCAAGTTCACCATACTGGATTTAATCGATCTTGAGCCTGAGCGTCCGAATGCTCTGGAGCTGCGTTGTCTCTGCGGCCGAAAAGGGTTGTCTAAAGAGATTTACTCGACGGATATCAACCGGCCGGGGATGGCTCTTTCAGGTTTTTTTGATAATTTTGTCGGGGAACGTATTCAGATAGTCGGTCGGGGTGAGTTTTCCTACATTGAAGTCACACCGAAAGACGTCTTGATGGTACAGCTGGAAAGGCTGTTGAAATACGATATACCATGTTTCATTTTCTGTTATAACCTCGAACCACCGGAGTATTTCCGGAATGCCGCCGAAGATGCAGGAATCCCCCTTCTGGTGACACCTCTGGAATCCGCGACTCTTATCATCAGGTTATTAAGGGCTCTTGATGACGTTTTTGCTCCCAAACAAACCATACACGCGGTTTTCATTGAGGTGGAGGGCATGGGAATTCTCATCCAGGGGGAGAGCGGCGTTGGAAAGAGTGAAACCGCCCTGGAGCTGCTGGACAGAGGCCACCGTCTGATTGCCGATGATGCGGTTCTCCTCAAATGTCTGAATGGCAACACACTCTGGGGATATGGAACGAGCAAGATGATGGGGCATCACATGGAGATTCGGGGGCTGGGTATTATCAACATCGCCCAGGTTTACGGAGTGAATTCGGTTATGAACCGAAAGCCGGTGGAAATGGTGTTTCATCTGGAGGAATGGGATAGCACCAGGAATTATGACCGATTGGGAACTTCCGGCGAGACGATAACACTTTTAGATGTTAGTATACCCCTGATCACCTTACCGGTGAAACCGGGGCGTAATATCCCTATCATCATCGAGGCGGCGGTACTGAACCAGAGGTTGAAATCTCAGGGTGTGCACGCTGCCAGGGACTTCAACAAGAACCTGATCCAGTGGAATGAAAGCGAGAATGCCCGGAATCTCTGGTTCGACAAGTTTGTGAACAGACGGGGTTAGTTATGACGACGCGCAATGTGACAATACTCAACAGGGCCGGAATTCATGCCCGGCCGGCTTCCATGATCGTTCAGACTGCCCAGCAATTTGATAGTTCCATCTGGATCGAGAAAGAGGATGTAAAGATTAATGCAAAATCGATCATGAACATCCTTACCCTTGGAGCCA
>JAUVIY010000249.1 GCA_030592625.1 Spirochaeta sp.
CTTTCAAAATTACCATTTTGCAAGAACCTCGTCATGGGGTCGAATACTTAATTTATTATTATATAATAAATTAAGTATTCTAAAGGTCTGGGTAATTTCAAAAATGCTCGATTTTTGAAATTACCTCTCTTAATCAGACTTCAGTCATCCAGTCGAATCGATCCATAACCCCACCGTATTGAATACCTTTGAGTTCTTTGAGAAGATCCATTGAAAGCGAATCTTTATCCAGGCTTGAGAATCCCCGTTTCCTGCCTTTGTGAGTGAGGGATCCAAGGGGCGTAATCCCGGCTGCTGTTCCGGTGACAAAGCATTCCACGGCTTCTTCAAGAACCTTGCTGACAGGCAAATCACTTTCAATGACTTCAAGACCTTTCTCTTTTGCCAAAGTGATAATAGAATCCCTTGTGATACCCGGAAGTATGGTGTCATGAAGGGCCGGTGTTATCAGCTGTTTTCCCGGAAACAGAGCAAAGAAGTTGCAGGATGAACCCTCTTCGATGTTTTCGCGTGTTGTCGCGTCCAGGAAAATCGCTTCCATATAGCCCTCTTCGATGGCTTCGGTTTTTGCCAGGATCGAGGTGACGTAATTCGCCGCGGTTTTGATCCACCCGGTACCATGGGGAGTTGCACGAATCCGGTCGGAAGTCACCGCTTCATTCTTGCCCGGGACGAAATAAGCCGAGACGGTAGTGCAGACCGTTATCACCCAGGGTGTTTTTGACAGATTGATACCGATTCCCGATTCTGAGTAGGCGAAGGTTCTGATGTATACGGCAGCTCCACTCTGCCAGAAATCGGTTTCCCAGGAGGTATCGTATCTCGGCGTGAAACCGAGGGCGGCGTTGCGCTGTACGGTCTCTCTGATGCCTTCGAACAGAAGATTTTCATCTATCGGGGGCATTCGAAGCCCCTTCATTGAGGAGGACATCCTGGCACAGTTGCGTTCGGGTCGGAACATTTTCAGTGAACCGTCAGGCTGGGGATAGGCTTTAAGCCCTTCAAAACATCCAAGACCATACTGGGTGGTGTAGTTTACCAGTGGGAGATGGGGGAAGTTATTCCGTTCATTGACAAGAGTCAGATGAGCCTCATCATCCAAAGCTTCTTCTTCCTCAGGAGTAAGATGCTTCTGTTCAATATATTCTTCTTTCCAGGTTTCGCCGTTGTAACGGGCATTGTGAACCCAAGGGTAAATTGAGAGTTTAAAGGCCATCTTACTTACCTCATGATCCGTAGGATAGACTCCAATCATATGGCGAGTTCCAAGTATCATCGAGACCTGTTTCAAGGAGAGTCATGAATATGGTTGAAAATGTCATCATCATGGCAGGAGGTGCCGGAAAACGGCTTTGGCCCGCATCTCTCGGTAAGCGCCCCAAGCAGTTCCTGCGGGTGGATGGGGATACAACTCTATTCCGTAGTGCCCTGGACAGGGCTTTCAACCTGGATATTCGGGGCGTTGTATATGTTGTGACTCACGAAGATCATGTCGATGCTGCTGTTGCGGAGTGTCGTTCCCTTGTCGGGGATCGACGTTCCCGAGTGGTGATACTCGCCGAGCCGATTGCCCGGAATACGGCTCCGGCTCTGGCTCTTGCCGCCGCCAGGATGAGTCTGGACGGGCGAACTGAAGAGACATGTCTCGTTATGGCGGCGGACCATCTGATTTCGCCTATGGATGCGTTTTCCAAATCGGTGGAAACGGCATCGGAGGAGGCCCGTCAGGGTTATATCGTTCCTTATGGAATCATTCCGCGAAGCCCTGCGACAGGATATGGGTACATAGAAACCGGTGAAGCTGCCGGAGGGGGACTTGAAGTCAAGTCTTTCCGGGAGAAGCCCAATGCTGAGACAGCCGGTAAATATATGTCATCCGGTCGATATTACTGGAATGCCGGGTTGTTCACCTACAGAAACGATGTGTTTCAATCAGAACTTGCATCATATGCACCGGAAATAGATAAGGCATTCCTCAATCCTGATGAGAACTGGTTTCAATCCCGGGTGAAAGACGGTGTCATGATTTATGAACCTGCGGAGGCTCTGAGAATACTGTACAGGGACTGTCCTGGTATCTCGATTGATTATGCTGTAATGGAAAAGACAAAAAGAATCCGTATGGTTAAGACCGATTTCGACTGGAATGATGTGGGAAGCTGGGATGTTATCGCGGAAATCGATACGCCGGCGGAAGCACCGGTTTACAGTTATCAATCCGACGGAAATTTTGTTTACACCGATCGTCCTGTTGCGTTATGCGGCGTTGAAGACCTGATTGTTGTTGTGGCCAACGACAGAGTTCTGGTCTGTCGGAAAGGGATGAGCCAATTGGTAAAGAATGCGGCGGAAGAAGACATAAAACAAAAATAGTTTTTATTTTTTGCTTTCCGTTCAAGTAAACCTCAATCAGCGGCAGTCAAAGTATATGACGCTTGACTGCTGTAGGAGGTAAAGCGATGAACAATTTGAATTCCATCATACTTGAGGGAAATTTGACTCGGGATCCGGTGATGGATAAAACCCCCAAGGGAACGGCTGTTTGCCACTTCACGGTGGCTTCTAACAGGTATTACAAGTCTGAAGGTGAACGGCAGGAAGAAGTGGGTTTCTTCGATGTTGAAGTCTGGTCTCGGCTGGCTGAAACCTGCAATGAATATCTTTTAAAAGGCAGGGGTGTCCGGGTTGTCGGCCGGCTCAAGCAGGACAGATGGTCCAATACCGATGGTGAACCGAGATCACGGATTCACATTGTTGGAGAGCATGTGGAATTTCGTGCCAGGCCGAAGGTTGAAAGTGCCGCCGACGCCGAGTCGTCGGCTGAATCCGTAACCGAGGCGGAAAACGAAGCCATCGGCGAGAAAGTTGCCGTACCGGCATACTGAGTTCCAGGGCTCAGTCCTGGTGTATAGAAAACCTTTCATTCCTCCCGGCGGGGACTCTCACGGGTCCCCGTCTTCTTCTTGTCATCATATGCCCGCCTCACCATAATGGGGTTGTGTTGGGTAAAGGACGTGGTTTCAACAGAACCGAAATTGAAAACGAAATTGATGGATTAATCTCCCGCTATGAACTTCTGATCTTCGATAACGCACTGAACCCGACCCTTCTGGAATCATTTGAAGATCGGGTCCGTCATGCGAGGAATACCGGACGGGACCCGGATCGATTCCTGGAAGAAGAACTCAAGGCATTCAAGGATTTCGAAGCGAGAACCATGGAAAAAGAAAGGGTCGTTTCCATCCGGAACGAAGCAAGACGCCGCCGACTGGCAGGAGAATCATTCGCAGACAAGGTTCTCGACGAATATCGTCAGCGGATCGAACACTACCCGGAACTTGATATTCATCCTGATGCGGATCCTGAAGTTGCCAGGTTGTACGGAGCCATGGAAATGATGGATCAACGGCATTGGGGAAATCTTGAATCATACCTCAGACGGGCTTTTCCCCGGGCCGGACAGATAGACCGGATGAGCATCGAACAACGGTTTTGGCGATTCGTGGCGACCCGCAAGGGTCGGCTTCCTGAAGAACTGGAACGTTACCGCAGAATTCTTGCGGCTCCTTCCGCCACAAAGAAAGAGAAAATCAGGGAAGCTCAGGAAGCCATGAAGTCTGTAGCATTTTATCTTCACGATCTGCTTGATGTCTGTGAGCAGGCCATCCAGCAGATTCCTTCAGACGATAAAGTTGAAAAAGCCCAGGGTTTTATCAGGGAAATGATCAGTGATTTCAGAATCAAAGACCTTAAAAGACATTAAGACACAAGGAGATATAGATGTCCGAAGTTATTCTGACCGATGAGATTTTCGATAGTGAAGTACTTCAGTCGGACCTTCCCGTCCTGGTTGATTTCTGGGCTGAATGGTGCGTTCCATGCAGGATGCTCACCCCTCTTGTTGAACAGATAGCCCAGGAATACTCTGGAAAAATCAAAGTAGCCAAATCAAATGTCGATGAGTGTCCGGAAAGCGCCAATACCTTCAATATACAGAGCATCCCCACATTGATGGCCTTTCACAAGGGAGAAGTTGTGTCTCAGAATATCGGGGTTATTCCGAAACAGTCCATTATGGAGATGTTCGAAAAAATCATCTGAATTTCTTATGGTACATAGATCTCGTCTGAATTGGCTCTCCCGAAAGTCTGTCCTCTGGTTGGAACTGTGTGCCAATCAAGTGCCGTGTCGCTGTCTTCAGGCACTTCTGCCCTGCAGAGTGAACGTGTGGCAGTCGAGTAGGAGACATCCACTGACTCCGAAGGATAAGGGATTTCGGATATTCCAGGGATCCAGGCATTCGCAGAGGCAAGATCGCAGGCAAATATGTACCCCTCACTGGTCCATCCCAGTTTCTCGTCTTCGACATCATCCGCTCTGTCGGACCAGATGACCGCATCGATTACCGGGCCGCCCTTCCTTGCGTAAAGAGTAACGGCACCGTTATTGCCCGGTAGTCCCGGTGCTCCGGGAATCCAGAAATCCCGGGC
>JAUVIY010000060.1 GCA_030592625.1 Spirochaeta sp.
CCTTGATATCCACCTGAACGATGTCCCCGGCGCCTTTCACGACTTTATAGGGCACCATGGTCATCTCTTCATTCACTTCGCCATAACGACGGCCCATGAAGCGCTTGATGGAGTAGATTGTATTTTCAGGGTTGGTGACCACCTGGTTCTTGGCTGTCTGTCCCACCAGTCTGTCATCTTTATCCGTGAAAGCCACCATAGATGGGGTGGTCCGGGCGCCTTCCTCGTTCTGAATGACGATAGACTCGCTTCCTTCCATAACTGCCACGCAGGAATTGGTGGTTCCCAGGTCAATTCCTATCATCTTACCCATTGTATGTCTCCTTGTTTCTTGTCTTAATCATCGCCGTCGTTTTCGGCGTCTTCCGTCACAGCAGCCGGGGCGGGTTTGTAAACCACAACCTTGGCAGGCCTCAGAATACGTTCATGCAGGCGGTATCCGGCCTGGAAAACCTGCTTTATCGTTTCTACCTCCACATCGGAGGATTCTTCCAGCATCATCGCCTCATGGGCGGCGGGATCGTATGCCTCGCCTTCACTGCCGATACGTTCCAGTCCGTAACGTTCGGTGAGCATCCCGGAGAACTGTTTCTCAATCATCAGAATACCTTCATGGAAAGTATCGAAATCCCGAGAGTCAACAGATGACTCAATGGCTCTCTCGAAGTTGTCCATTACTTCGGCCAGATCCCGAAGGATGTCCTGGTGCCGGTATTTGAACGCATCCTGCTGCTGCTTGACCAACCTTTTTCGAGTATTCTGATTCTCCGCCGCCATCCTGAGGATTTTCTCCTTCAGCTCGACGTTCTCAGCCTGTAACACCACATTCTCATCGACGGCTTCTTCAGGTTCCGGAGTTTCTTCGACCTCTGTGTCGGTCTCCGGGGTCTGTTCCTCCATCACCTCATCGTCGGCAATTTCATTTTTCGTATCTTTGCGGCTCATGTTACCTCGTAAAGCTCAATTTCTCTTCGCCATAAAATACTCAAGGGCCAGAAATAGGGTCAAGAAAAACCCGCTTCAATTCCCGGTTGAAGCGGTATTATCGGAGAAAAACATCGGTTCCGAAAAGAAAATCGATTGTCGCAGACCAGCGAACGCACTAGAATGCCAGTAATGATTCGCAAGGTTTATATGAACGGACAGGTTAGTACTCTCCTTGTTTTCGAGGACAACAGCGAAGAGACAGGGTTCAACCCCATTCTCGAAGCCCTCAAAGAGCAAGCCGAGAGAATTGAGAGTCTGGAAGAACAGAACCGGGAGCTGGTGAAACAGGAAGAACTCCTGGTATCCCTGATGGAGATGACCGCCCAGACCGGCGAACTGATGTCCCGCAGTCTCAAGGCCCTCGAGCGTCTTGAGGACACGAAGGAGAACGAAGATCTGCCCGAGAGGGCTCTGGATTCCTGATTCCTCCTATTAAATCGGAAAACCGGACCTTGTGTCCGGTCTTTTTACCTCTATAGATACAGAACAGGCTGATCGTCCAAGCCCTCATACACACGAACAAACGGGGAACTGTGCTCAAGCACATTCAGATCTAGTCCGTATCGACTCTCAAAACGATCTCTCATGCCTTCCCAACCCGGCAATCCCGACAGTCGCAGGGCTTCATTACGATCCGTACCGGCCTGGCGATGCCTGATGTATCGGATCCATTTACGCCTGTGAAGATATTCCTCCAGACCGCTGCCTACGACCCGG
Organism: Spirochaeta sp.; assembly: GCA_030592625.1. GTDB lineage: Bacteria > Spirochaetota > Spirochaetia > DSM-2461 > DSM-2461 > UBA2779. The sequence continues at coordinate 1,705 of JAUVIY010000060.1, forward strand.
CGGAAATCCGCATCCAGATCTTCAAATCTGCGACCTAAGCTTCCGGCCAGAGACCTGGTGTCAATCGACCCCGGATTCTCATCGATAATCCCGACTGCTTTCTTCACCTCATCGTCCCAGGTGGCAGGAAATGCTCCGGTACCGCTGTAAACATGGATCAGCATTTCCGCAAGCCTCAAAGCACCCTGAGGATCAGGTGTATCTCCCACCGTCTGTACCACTTCATTCATCGCTGGAGGCAGACTGACCTCATGTAACACCCAGGAACGCCCTTTAAGCGAACAATCCCGTAACAGATACCAAAGTGAGGTTTCCCGATCGATCCATAGCATAATCTGCCAGTCGTTCTTACCATTGAGGAAATGGGGACATCCGCCGTCAATAAGGGCGGCCCGGGCGGTATACCAGTGTTTCTGAAGGCGTATCTTGAAAGGTTGATTAATACCGAAAACAAGTTTCATGGCCTCATGAGAAGCCACTTTCCGATCCCTGAATGATCCCATTCCCATCAGAAAATGACGGAAGAGATAGTAATCGGCTCTGTACCGGTTGGCAGCCATAAACGCCGTATTCTAGCTTTTCGGCTGGAGTTCCAGAATGAGCTCCACTTCGCCGCGGCTTAATTTAAGATTTGTGGCGATTTCCTCACTGTTCCAGTCTTCCCTTGCCAGTTTTACGACCATTTCCCGTGTACTCATATCGGGTGAACCGCCGGATTTCTTGCCGCCGGCCTCCCTCTTCGACAGAGTTCCGAGAAGCCTGATCCTCTGCTGAGTTTCCCTGTTGATCTCTTCCAGGCGTGTTTCGGTCCTTGCCAGCCATTCCCTGGCTTTTCCGAGATCTTCAAGTCTCTTGTCCAGATCGGCAATGGTGGAATCGATGGAGGCCACCTTGCCGACAACGATGTCGATTTTCTCACGATCTTCTTCAAGCCGGGTTTGCCGTTCTTCAGCGGAACTCAGGTTATTACGCAGGGGCAGGATGCGCTCAGCCATTTCCTTGACGATTGCTTCGATGCGGGTCATGCGCTCGAAATTTTTGTCCACTCCATCGGTGGCGGCGTCAAGAACATTGGATTTCTCGGATAGCCTGTCATAACGGCCGCCAAGATCCTCGTGAAGATCTTCAAGCTGTTTCAGGCGAACCAGCAGGTCCTGCAGAGTATCATTCGCTTCGCTGACCCGGTCGAGCTTCAGATCAACGGATTCGGAAAGACTGCCGATACGGGTAATTTTACCCTCCAGTATCTCCACTTTCTGCTGCTCGGATAGGAATCGGGCCAGTTTGTCGTTCACTTCATCGTACAGATTGATAGCCTTTTCATACTGATCGTTAATAATGCGGATTTCTTCACGTCCCGATCCGACAGCTTCGACCTGCCGCCCCAGTTCAGCGATATCCGCTTCCAGAAGCTCTTTCATCTCATCAGCCCGTTCGAATACCCGGGTTTCCGCGATGAATTCCCTTTGGCGCCTGTCTATTTCATCAAGATTCCGCATCAGACGAGCGTACTCTGTATCGGTATGAGCACTCATTTCCTTCCGGTTACTCTCGGCCTTGTCTCTCGACTCTTGTACGGACTGACGCAATTCCTTGATTTTCCGTTCCAGATCGTCCCGAGCCTCCCGGGAATTCTTACGGAATTCAAGCAGAAAGCTTTCACTCTGATCTTTGAGGGTGTCGAGACTGTCCCTTGTTTTCTCAGTAAGTTCCGAGGACACCCGGGTAATCGATTCCTCTATCATTGCAAGCTCTCTTCTCAGAGCGGCCCGCTCTTCTCCCGACTCGAGGACAAGCTGTTCGGTCCGGCCGGAATACTCATCCTGCAATTCCAATATCATGGCGGCGAAATCTGATTTCATGGAATCGATGCTCTCACCGGTTCCCCTCTGAGCTTCCTGAATCCTGGTGGTGATGCGCTCTTTCCATTCCGAGGTATCGTCTCTGACCGACTGATATTCTCCCATGAGTTCCCTGTGACGGGTATCGATGTCACTTGAAAAATCAGAGAGTTTCTGTCCGATTATTTTGTCGGCTTTTGCAAATTTATCACCGGATTCCTTATCAAAACTTTCATACGCCTTCTCGAATTCCGTGAAGGATCTTTCCTTTTCGCTGGAAATTTTGACGTCCAGCTCCTCACGGAAAGTGGAAAGCACGTCCTCGGCTCCGAGAATTCGACCGTTGAGTGATTCCCTGAAGCCGTCCACCTGGTCCTGAAAAGTTTCGAACTGACTAAAAACGTTAGTCTGAAGATCAATGAGTTTCTGTTTAATTTCGGTAGAATAACGGCGCTCGGTCTCTTCCCTGTCCCGAGTGGCCTTCAGCCCGAGTTCACTCATTTCCAATTCGGCATTTTTCCGCCACTCTTCCATAGCGGCTCGCATCTGCTCGTCCCGGTTCTTGAGGTCGGCAAAGAAGTCATCTTCAAACACCTGGAGTTTCTCCGAAACATTGTCGTAAGCCCGGGATTTTAATTCGTCCAGACCCCGTTCCAGATCTGTCATATCCCGGTTGAGAGTTGCGGATTCCTCTTCAATCCGGGTCTTCTCAAGTTCCCGTCTCTCTGTCATTTCGATATCGAATGTCTTGAATGTTTCTTCCACATCCTGAACAACCTGCTTCTGTGATGCCCTGAGACTTTCAGCGACAGTATCCATGTCCTTGATGAAGTCTTCGATACGGCCGAAACGTTCCTCCACGGTTTTTCGATATTCGGTTTGCCGGATCTCGACGTTTTCCAGAAGATCCGTTTCCTTATTCTCGATGTTATTCTCAACCCGACTGCGAAGCTCTTCGATATTTTTATCCAGGCTGACCGAGGTATCGAGAAGCCTCTTCTCGACATCGAGAAAGCCATCACTGACGGTTTCCAGCCGCTCGGCACTTTCCGTTTCCCAGGTTTCCAGAGTTGTCCTGGCATCGGTCATGGAATCCTGGATTTCGGCCGCCGTCGATGAAACTTGTTCCCTCAGTTCATTCATTCCGCCGACCCAGTTGTTCTCCAGCCGTTCGGACCGGGAGTCTATTTTCTCGTTCAGGGCCGTGAATGCATCGTCTTCCAGCCGGGCTCCTTCATCAGCCACCTTGCGCAGCCGCTCGCGAAAATCCTCTTCAGTCTGTTCGAGGTCGTCTCTGAAAGCCGCCAATTTTCCGGTAACTTCATCATCACTTCGGACGTTCAGACCTTCCAGGGTTTCCTGGAACAGTGCCAGCTGACGACCCGATTCATCCAGGCTTGACTTAATCTGATTCAGTTCATTGCCGAAATTGCCCATGATTTCATCCCTGAACTCGGTGAATCTGGCAGCATCCTTTTCGGCTAATCCGGAGAACTTGTCCCTGACGTCGGTCAGGCGGGTTCCGACATCATCCACATAGGAGGATTCTTCCTTGAGACGTGAGAGATTTTCATCCACACGTATGGCCAGATCGTTGAGGTCTTCCAGAGCCCGTTCATTGGCTTCGATTCGCTCGACACGACTTTCGAGTTCCTCGGAACGGGATATAATTTCCACCCGGGCGGCTTCGGCTCGTGCAAGGATTTCCCGGTTGGTCTTCTCCTGTACTTCCAGGTCGACAACGAGATCTTTCAAGCCCAATTCCCGCTCCCGGATGATGGCATCAAGATCGGTCTTTGACTTGTCCGCGTATTTGCGGACCTTTTCCAGTGAGCGTCCCGTACGGTCGAACCGGCGAAACAGAAAAAATGCGATTACCACCAGAAGGATGACCAGGATGTCACCGCCGTCGAAGTTGAATGTCATTTTGCCACCTCGGAGAGGATGCTATCGGCCAGGTGCTGATAATCGGAATATTTTGTCACGTCCGATGGGGCTCTGCGTCCCGGTGAACCGATGAGGGCACCGCGCATCCCCGCGTTTTCGGCCCCCCGTACATCATAATCCAGTTTGTTGCCGACGTAGATGATATCTTCAGGATTGGTTTTCAGTCCCTCTGCCATATTCAGAAAGGGTTCGTGTCGCGGTTTCAGACGACCGGATTCGGGAAAACCCAGAACGACATCGAATATTCCCTCCAGCCCGAAAAACTCAAGTTTTCTTCCGACAGGGAAATCCGAAAGCGCCGCCAGCTTCAGACCGGCATCCTTAAGTCTGAGCAGAGATTCCCGTACATCAGGATATATCTTAATACCTCGAAAATATTTCTCCCAACCCTTGTAGATAACACGATCCCGAATGTCCCGGGCTCTCTCCAGACTGCAGTTCCGTTCTTCAGCAAAGTAGACGACTTCGGCTTCACCGGCATTTTCTGCAATCACCGAATCATCGGAATTGAGTCTCATAAGCTTTCGTGTTCGTGAGAACGCGATGATTGAGCGCATATGGGCGAAAAAAAACGGCAGAGAACACCATCGAGCCTGATGATCGGGATAGAGAGTACCGTCAATGTCGAATCCTACGGCTTTCAGCGCCATGCCTTACATTACCCGAGGGGCTGAGGTGAGGCAAGTTGAAGTATCATCGGTCGAAGCGGTAGGTGATTCGACCCTTCACCGGATGATCCGTATCGTTGTAATAGACCCAACGGCTCAGACCGTAAATAACCGCATCATCCACCCGGGGATCGTTAGTTCGAGTCTTCAATGCAAAATCAGAGAGTTCAGCGCCCCTGGCTCCCTTCGAAGGACTGACCGTAAATTCCACAACAACCGGACGCATGCCGGCAGATCGCCACTCCGCATCAGCCATATCATAATTCAGATAATTCGTGAGCAGGCTCCAGTAGTAGGGGCGATCCTGCATGGGAACGATCCCGGCACTCCGGGGCTTTTTGGAATACTCGCCGAGTACGGGTTCCCAGTATTTCTGTAACTCTCCACGGATAAAATCGGGAGTCATGGTTTTTGTTCCAACAATTTTCTCCACCATGAATATATCGAGAACTTCCGGCAGGGGCATGTAACTGGTAATATATTCGTAGGCACCGGCTCGTCCAACATCATCTTCGGAACCGTCAAAATTCATTTCATATGAGTTCCCACCCTCATCCCCCAGTACCCGGGAAGGCACAGGCTCAGGCGCCGGTCTGGTCTCGCTCGTCGAGGTTTCCGATGCGGCCGGCTCCTCGGCGGGTCTCGTGGAATCGGCGAAACTTTCGGGCTGAACCGGTGTACTGTCTTCAGGAACCGTCTCCTCGACTGTTTCCGACGGAACATCGGGAACCGGTATTTCCGGCTGCTGAGGCTGGTCTATCTGCTCCGGCAGCGGGCCGGGATCCGGAGCCGATGACTCCGGGGCATCGGGGATGCCGATTTTTACCAGGACCGGCCCTGACCAGTCTCCGATATCCCGGATCCGCAGTCGATCTATGAGCCAGAAACCAAAAACGATGAGGAGATGAAACAGCAGAGCAACGAGAATAGCGATCAGCAGATGCCGTCTGTCGATACGACGCCTGAGAGCCTCTCCGGCAGCCCCTAATCGAACCGGCTGGAGAACGGCGGCATCCTTCGCCGGTTCCCTCATGGTTCCTCCATGATGGGCGCCGTGATGAGATTCACGGCATTGACGCCGCCTTTTCTCACTTCATCCAGAACCGTGATGATGGTTTCATAGGGTACCGAACGCCCACCCTCCACCAGGATGGCGGTATCATCCGCCAGACGTCCCTGATCTTTCCAGTCCCTCAGGGTTTCACCCAGGGACGAGAGGGCTACCAGATCGCGGTTGAGATAGATCTCTTCGGGTCCTGCCACTGTGATGCGAATCTCCGTCACCTCGACGGCCTCGCTTGTTGAGGAGTCCGGCAGATTAAGCTCAATCCCGGGCGCCGTGTTGAATACGCTGGAAATCATGAAAAAGATTACCAGCTGGAACACCACGTCGATCAGAGGTGTGAGATCGAGATTCACCCTGGGTTTCAGGCGCCGCCTGAGAATCACTTTTCGGCCCCCCCTTCCTCCAGCATCAGGGTCATTTCATTCACCTGATTTTCCATGCGGACGATGAGGGTGTTCACCCGGCCTGTCAGTGCATTGTAGAGGATGGTGGCCGGTATGGCGACGATGAGTCCGGCGGCTGTTGTAATGAGGGCTTCCGAGATTCCCTTGGCCAGGATGGACGGGTCTCCCACCGATCCGAAACGTCCCAGAACGCCGAAGGCTTTGATATTACCGGTAACAGTACCCAGCAGTCCGAGAAGCGGGGCGATATGGGCGATGGTTCCCAGGGCACCGATATTCTTCTCCAGACGGGGCACTTCCTGGGCGGCTGTATCTTTGAGCACTTCCTTTCTTTCGTAGGGGCTGCGCGTTCTGTGCTCGATGCCTGTTTTCAGCAGGGTGCTGAAGGGTGACGGGCTGGCATCGCAGATTGCCAGGGCTTCGTCGAAATGCCCCTTGGCTATGGCGGATTTCACCCTGAGGAAGAGCTTTTCCTCATCGGTCCGGATTTTCCGGAAGTACATGTAGCGTTCAATAATGATAACGACTGCAATAACAGAGAGGAGCATAATGGTCCAAAGGACAATACCCCCCTTGACGATAAGATCCAGCATATTAACTCCAGAGCAGGTTTGAACCTGCATGGCTCTTCCGGCGGAATGAGCCGCTTACGGAATGAATGGTATCATACCCCAGGGCAGAGCCCTGGACGAAGTCGCCAGTGGCAACTGCTCGCAAGTTCGCTTTGCGAACCCGCTGTTTTCCTTTTCCGCGGCAGAGCCGCGGGCCGCGGGGTATTAAACCATTCTTTCCCTGCACTCGCTCGGAAATACCCGAGGGTACTTCTCTCGCTACGATTGGGAATAAGTATAGCGCGTGGGATATTGAGCGTCATGATCCTTCAGCGGGCTTCAGGAAGAGGAGAGGGCTCAAAATCCGAAGGAACGTCCACTCGAATCAAGTGAACCATCACTTCAGGAGTGAGTTCATTCCCCGAATCATCCCGTCCCAGCCGGGCATAACGCGTGGCATTACTCATGATATTGGCCGGAAAACGGGGTTTATCGACCCGCAGGGGATCCTGGAGCAGGGATTCGGACACATCACCCACATCCAGAACGGCAACCCGGAATCGGCCTCTTTCTACGCCGTTATCGAACCAGGGAGCCAGTATCGACACATGCCAGTACTGGTGCAGTGGAATCGGATCGGGATCCGATTCGGTGGGTTCGGGTAGAAACCGGGAATTCACCGCTGCCAGATAAACCGCACCCGGACGAGCGGACGCCAGCTGATAGAGGGCTGAAGCCAGATCATCCAGGTTATAACCCATATCTCTCCGGAAGGGGATTCCGATCAGTTTCCCAGTATCAAGGGCGCTCATCTCCTCGGCCGTCAGATTCCTGCCCAGCCGTGTTTCCTCAACAATCCGGGCCAGATTCCGGTTCCAATCCAGACCGAATCGAGGGTCCCGCAGAAGAGCTTCCATATCCTTCCGGGCATCCTCACCGGAAGCCGATCGGGACTCGCTCCATGGATTCCGGTTACTCCGGAAGGTGGACTTAAGCAATACATCAATATCCAGATGTCTTGATCCGGGAGTTCCGGCCCAGGCCGAATACAATCCGTCGGCCACCCATTTCACATAACCGGAACAGTTCAGACCGGTCTGCCCTTTCTCGAGGGTTCCCCCATCGCTTGTCGCCTCGCCTATGAGAACAGAGTCACCGGACTCGATGAAAACGTTCAGGCCGGCACCATTAACCGCAGCATCTGTGACTTCTACGATGGACTCCTCATAATACGTGAGGGCATTCACCAGTTGTTCCACCTTACGGTAACCGTAAGAATCAGGATTCGGAAAAATCACATCCCAATCGACGGAATGTTCGGTAAGGGCTGTGATTCGGGCGAAAGGTGTCAGCATCAATTCTTCAAAGGATACCGGAATGATGACGTCATCATCGAGCTGCCTGCCATAAAGATGAACGTCCAATCTGCTGCGATTGTCCCTCGTGGGAAAAATCCTGATAAAACTGTTCTCATCGTCCTGAAGAAAAATTTTAGCCTGTATATAGGAACCGGTGAGCAGATCCTTCTTGATAATCCAGGTACCCCTGCCCCAGAGAGGATATGTTTCCCACGGCTCGTTTCCACGCTGATTCCGGAAAATCAGGTACCAGTCCTGTACGGTTTTTCTCACTTCAAACTGAACCAGACGGCCATCGGACAGCTGCCTGTTAATCTTGAAGGGTGTTTCCACCGCCGGATAGGCCTGTGCCGTAATGGCATCGGAAAGCAGCCGGCGGGTTTCGTCGTTCTCCGGGAAAGATGAACGTTCAAGCAGGTTCCGGAAACGAACCAGATTCGCTTCATCGGCTCCTGTGCTGAGCGTTGAAATGAAAAACAGCATCAGGATAACAATAATGACGTGATATCGCGAGGAGGTCATTTTTTTCCCTCGCTCAATTCCATTTCCACGGGTACCAGGTTGAAGCCGAATTCACGCCGGATCTGATTGATGAGAAATCGTCTGTATGAATCCGGGAATCCGGTCTTTCGATTGACGAAAGCGACAAAACGAACCGGTTTCACCGAAACCTGGGTGACGTAACGAACTTTGAAAGGGCGCCCTTTCCTGGTAGGAGGCGGAGTCAAATCCACCCACTCGGTTACAGCCTTGTTCAGCTCAGAGGTATCCACCCGACGGCTCTGCTGATGGTCGGCCTTGAGGATGGTATCCAGCAGTTCGGGTACACCATAACCTTTCAGTGCGGATACAGGAGTGAGTGGCGCCCAGTCCAGTACGGGAAATTGAAAGCGGATCCGGTCGGTTGCCCTCTTCAGCTTCGCCCGGTCCGGTATTTTTTCATCCCACTTGTTAAGGGCCATCACAACAGTTCTGCCTTTTTTCACCGCCTGTGCGGTAATTTTCTTATCCTGATCTGACAAACCTTCGTCCGCATCAATGAGAAGAACGGTGACATCTGCTTCGAACATGGCCTTGATTGCGCGGTTCACCGAATAATATTCGATATTCTCCGCTACCCGGGCCTTGCGTCGCATCCCCGCAGTATCGACAATCCTCAGGCGGCGGCCCTTGTGCTCAGCACTGGCGGCAACAGTATCCCGTGTTGTACCGGCAATATCGGAAACCAGGGAATACTCCTCTCCCGATAACCTGTTGGCCAGGGTTGATTTTCCGACATTCGGCTTGCCTACCAGAGCCAGGACCAATTCGGAGTCTCCCTTATCCTGCAGGTCGGATTCATCTTCTTCATCGGAAAATCCTTCAATCACCGCTTCCAGCTTTTCTCTGACGATTTCAGCCAGCCGGTCTATATTCCGACCATGAGCGGCGGAAACGGGTATGGGTTCTCCCAGGCCCGTCGAGTAAAATTCGGAAGCCTGATAATCCTTTTCGGGGATATCTGCCTTATTGACAACCAGTATGACCCGTTCCGACTTGTTACGGAGTTCATCAACCAG
>JAUVIY010000281.1 GCA_030592625.1 Spirochaeta sp.
TCACCATCGGGTTCATGCAGCGGTGTTCCGTCGGGAACGAAGTCCTCGGTTTTTCGGTCAATCAGCTTCAGAATCAGCGGGTTCAAGAGACTAACTCATAGCCTTGACAATGCGCCCGATGGCTTCCCGGACGTTGTCCCGGTCGTTAAAAGCGCTGATCCGGATGAATCCTTCGCCCATCCTGCCGAAACCGCTTCCCGGAGTTACGACGACGTCGGCGCCCTTGAGGAGCTTGTCGAATGTTACCCAGGAATCCTCCCCGGTTTTCACCCAGACATAGGGGCTGTTAACCCCGCCCCAGGTTTGATACCCCACCTCGTACATGGCTTCCCGGATGATTTTGGCGTTGCCCAGGTAGTAGCTGATCAGCTCCAGGGTTTCTTTTTTACCTTCAGTCGAGTACACCGCGGCGGCGGCTTTCTGTACCGGGTAGGAGACACCGTTGAACTTGGTTGAGTGGCGGCGGTTCCACATGTCCCGGAGTTTCACGCCGTCGATTTCTATGGCACCGGGAACAATCGTATACGCGCAGCGGGTCCCGGTGAATCCGGCGGTTTTGGAAAAACTCCGGAATTCCACGGCGCATTTTTCGGCATTGGGAATCTCGTAAATGCTCCTTGGGAGTTCGGTGTCGGTGACGAAGGCTTCATATGCGGCATCGAACAGTATAAGTGACCTCTGGGCGAGGGCCCATTCCACCCATTCGCCAAGCTGTTCCCTCGTCGCGGTAGTCCCGATGGGATTGTTGGGGAAGCAGAGGTACACCAGGTCAGCACCGCCTTCAGGAAGGTCGGCAGGGGAAGGTACGAAACCATTCTCTTCGGTACCCTCAAGGTAGATAAGGCCCTCATAACGGCCGTCCTTCGCTTCGCCTGTACGTCCGGCCATGACGTTGGTATCCACATAGACCGGATACACCGGATCCGGGACGGCGATCCTGATATCCTCGGCAAAGAGCTCCTGGAAATTACCGGTGTCGCACTTGGCCCCATCGGATACGAAGATATCATCCGCAGAGATACTGCAGCCCCTTGCTGCGAAGTCGGCATCGGCGATGGCCTCCCGAAGGAAGGCGTAACCCTGTTCGGGACCGTAGCCCCTGAAGCCGGCGGAATCGGCCTGGGCATCGACGCCTTCGTGGAAGGCCTTGATGATGGCCGGCGGCAGGGGGCGGGTGACATCACCGATACCGAGCTTGATGAGCTTGCAGTCCGGGTTGGCAGCGATATGATCGCTCACTCGATGGGCGATTTCGATAAAGAGATAGCCGGCTTGCAGTTTATTGAAGTTGTTATTCAGGCGGATCATGCGCCTATCCTACCGAATGCGCAGAGGTTTAGGGAAGCCGAGGGTCTGCAGTAAGCGATGGAAACGAAGCTCTGGATTTCCGGGCAATTCGGACCAGTGAGAGCATCACGGGTACTTCCACCAGCACACCGACCACCGTGGCCAGAGTAGCTCCCGACGACAGGCCGAACAGGCTGATGGAAACCGCGACAGCGAGTTCGAAGAAATTGGAGGCGCCGATCATCTCGGAGGGTGCCGCGATTTCATAAGGAACCTTCCACAAACGTGACCACCCGAAGCCCAGGAAGAAGACGAGATATGTCTGAATAACCAGGGGTATGGCAATCAAAATGATGGCCACGGGATTTGCCAGGATAATCTCGCCCTGGAAGGAGAATATAATCACCAGGGTGAGAAGCAGTCCGATCTCCGTGATGCCGTCGAATTTGCGACAGAATACTTCGTCAAACCACTGCTTGCCCCGCTTCCTGATAAGCAGGTTCCGGGTTATGAAACCTGCGGTCAGGGGAATAACGACGAAGAGCACCACGGACAGAAACAAGGTATCCAGCGGTACGAACACATCGGATACCCCGAGAAGCAGGGCGACGATGGGTACAAATGCAATCAGGATAATCAAATCGTTCACCGCCACCTGAACGACCGTATAGCCCGGGTCTCCGTCGGAGAGATAACTCCAGACGAACACCATGGCGGTACAGGGCGCCGCACCAAGCAGTACCGCCCCGGCGACGTATTCGGTGGCCAGGTTGTCGGGGATGAAGGCCTTGAAGATCACTTTCAGAAAGAGCCAGGCAATCAGGTACATGGTGAAAGGTTTCACCAGCCAGTTGATTACCAGGGTAATCACGAGGCCTTTGGGTTTTTTGCCGGTGTTGACAATGCTTTTAAAATCCACTTTCAGCATCATGGGATAAATCATCAGCCAGATGAGAACCGCTACAGGTATTGAGACATTGGCGTATTCGAAACGGCTCAAGGTATCGGGGACCGATGGGTAGATGATGCCGACGACGACACCGGCGGCGATACACAGGGCAACCCAGAGGGACAGATAACGGGCAAAGAACCCGATGCGTTTTTCCGGCATGGCAACATCCAGTAATAAGTTGTCTAATGGCAATTTGGCAAATTGGCCAAGAAGTGTCAAGAGAGACTAGACGAGTTGACCGAATTATCACATATTCAACCCGTGGATAAAGAACAGGACCACAATCTGGCTCAATCCCGCGCAAAAGTTTTCAAGGCTCTCGGTCATCCATCGAGAATGCTTATGGTATCCCATCTGGCCTCGAAGGAGGCTTCCGTCGGCGAGCTTGCCGAAGTTGTCGGTTCGGACCTTTCTACTGTGTCCAAACACCTCTCAGTGTTAAAAAATGCCGGGATTCTATCTGACCGCAAGGATACAAACCGGGTGCTTTACACACTGAGTTGTCCCTGTATCCTGGAGTTCATCCATTGTATCGATGATGTTATTTTCCAGGAGGCCAGCAAAGAACTCAGCTGTGTTCTGCCGGGAGCAAGAATCACCGGCGATGGACCATCGGTAAAGTCTTCTGTATCGTTAGGCGGAATGAGAGAAACCCGCCATGCTGATTAAAGATATCCTGACTGCCGGAAAAACGGCTGTAAGTTTTGAGTTCTTCCCGCCCAGGACACTTAAGGGATGGGACAAGCTGTTTCAATCCATAACAGAACTCACCCGGTTGAGTCCGGCCTATGTGAGTGTGACTTACGGCGCCGGTGGATCCACCCGGGACCGTACCCACGAACTGGTAACCCGTCTTCATCGGGAGACTGATGTGGAAATCGTGGCCCATCTTACTTGCGTGGGACACCGCCGGGATGAAATGAAGGATATCCTGAACCGATATGCCGAGAGCGGTATCCACAATATCCTCGCCCTCCATGGCGACCTGCCTGTCGAAGATTCTGCAGACGACAACCCACCTGACGATGATTTTCCGCATGCATCCGATCTGGTGGCGTTCATCAGGGAAACTCATCCTGAGATGGGAGTCGGTGTCGCCGGATTCCCTGAAGGCCATCCCTCATCTCTGAACCGATTGGATGAGATTCACCGGCTGAAAGACAAGGTGGATGCCGGAGCGGATTACATCGTCACTCAGCTCTTCTTCGACAACCGGGATTACTACGATTATGTCGACCGCTGTATACTGGCCGGAATAATTATTCCTGTTATCGCCGGTATCATGCCTATCACCGGACGCAAGAACATGAATCGCATGGCTCAGCTGGCACCCAGAACCCGTTTCCCCGCGGGCCTTATCAGAACCGTCAACAGGGCAGAAACCGACGAGAGAGTGGAAATGGCGGGAACCCACTGGGCCACCGAGCAGGTTCGGGATCTGCTGGACCGGGGAGCTCCGGGAATTCATCTCTATACACTGAACAATTCAGCAGCCACGCTGAGAATCGGCGAGTCATTGGGACTGGACGGATTCGGCACACTGCTCTGACAATCGACGATTCATTGCCACTTAATTGGTATATAGGACATACGTGTAATTTTACTCAGCTGCCTGTACTTGTATTCATCAACAATCTCCGAGTATTTCTCATAGACCTGATGGGCAATATCCTGCCAAGAAATATACAGGGATTGCCTGGCACCCGCACCGGCAGATTCGAGTGTAA
>JAUVIY010000039.1 GCA_030592625.1 Spirochaeta sp.
TTCCGGCGGAATGCCCTTCGACCGACGGAAGAAGAGCTGCTCAGAGTCCTTATAGCCGGTGGAGAATCATCATCCCTGGAATTCAAGTCCTCCCTGAGATGGGATTACAGGGAAGAAAAACCCAGCAAGGATCTGGAAGGGGTTATCGTCAAATCCATCGCCGCCTTCAGCAACCATGAGGGGGGAACACTCCTCATCGGGGTTTCCGATGATGGCGAGGCTCTGGGTCTGCAGCCTGATTATGGATGCTTGAAAGACGAGGGCAAAGACTATTTCGAACTCCACCTGAGGAACCTCGTCTCCTCGCAGTATGGTGTCGGTTTTGCCGCTGAAGGCATTAATATCAGTTTTTATCGCCTCGACGGAAAAGAACTGTGTCGGGTGAACATCAGGAAAGGGAAAGTTCCACTTTACACAACCATCAATGTCAAAGGGGCAGCTCCCGTTGAGAAATTCTTTGTCCGTTCGGGTAACTCATCACGGGCTATCAGTTCCATAAGCGAAGTGACCGAGTACGTTGTTAAACGTTTCGGCCGGCGTGTATTCCAATAAATCTGAAATCAGCCTTATATCCTGCTATCTTGTCATGTATGAATATCAAATTACTCCCTGCCTTAGGTCTTTTATTGACCTCTTGCGTTGTTCTGTCGGCTGAAAATCCCGAATCATCGGGGATCCGGCTCTCGGAATATAACGGAACCGTCCAGGCGGAAATTACCGTTGGCGGATACGCTCCCGAAGGGATCAAGTTTGTCTGGTCCCTCAACCCGGATCCCGTTTATCCGCCCAGGGGTGGCGACAGGGCGGAATTCCGTTCCCTTGAAAATCTCCTGGAATTCACCCCCGAACCCTTCGCCGGCCCCGGTAAGTACTGGATCCGTGCCGGCTGGTATGAGAACGGCGGGATAAGATTTTATTCCGATCCCATCAGGATTCACCTCGATGGAACCGGCGGCGTTGTCCGGGGCGAGGGTATGAGCATCCAGGTAACGGTAGACGAGCAGGTGGCCCGAGTGGGTGTCACCATCACCGACTCGAAACCCGGAGGCGTGAAGATTGTCTGGTCCAGGACACCAAATCCGGAATATCCGCCAAGGCAGCAGGATCAGGCCGTATTCCGGGGTATAAACGATCCCCTTGAAACCTGGCTGGAAGCCTTCGATGGACCCGGAACCTATTATGTACGGGCCGGCTGGTATAAAAACGGCAGGATTCTGTTTTATTCCACCCAGGTGGAAACGGTTCTCCATTAGAATCCAGTCATGAGCACCTACCGCATCACCATCCGATACGACGGAGCCCGATACAAAGGCTGGCAGCGTCTGGGAAAGGATGCCGGCGGGGACTCCATCACATCCAAACTTGAGGCTGTCCTGAGCCTGCTATGCAGCGAGGATATCCGGGTGACCGGGTCGGGACGCACCGACGCCGGTGTACATGCCATGGCACAAGTGGCCCATTTCCACACAGAACGCCGTCTTTCCGGTCAGGAAATCCTTGAATATTCGGCCCGGTACCTGCCGGATGATATCGCCGTCATCGCTGCCGAAAAAGCTGACGATCGTTTTCATGCCCGTTATCAGGTCAAGGAAAAGAGCTATATCTACCGCATTGACACCGGTCTGTATCCCGACCCCTTCCAACGTAAATACGCCTGGCATATTTCAAACCCACTCGATTATACAGCTATGAGACAGGCAACGGATCTTCTGATCGGTCTCCATGATTTTGCCGGATTCACCAGTATGAAATCAAAGACAAAATCTACTGAGAGGAACCTGACATCCATTGAAATCCGGGAGCCGTTATCCGGGGAAGAACCGTTTGCCGTCATCCGGTTCACCGGTGAGGGATTCCTTCACAACATGGCCCGTATCATCACCGGCACCCTGGTGGAAGTGGGGCTCGGAACCCGGACTGTGGAATCAATCAGTGTGATCCTGAGTGGCGGACGGCGGGAAGATGCAGGGGCCAAGGCGCCTGCGAAAGGGCTGTTTTTGGAAAGTGTGAAATATGATCAGGAAATTTGATGTTCCCGGTGATTAGTGTTTTAAATATAGTGAGTGTTCCCCACCTTGTCACAAAATTTTCTTACAGCTCTGAAAGGCCCTTATCTCAGTGTCAATTCAACCGGAAATCGATACTGCCGGGGTTTCACTGAAAATGTGACAAGGTTGGGAACACTCCATAAAAAATAAGGAGTTGGTCAAACGAACCGGGGAAAATAAAAAGTATTAGTAAACCTTAATATAGTAACATATTATCGGGATTTTTGGATGAATACGTGTTATCATTATAGTTGAAAACTCTTTTTAATCGGAGCCTCCATGAACTCGCTCAGTAGGTTGGGTTTCGCAACTTTTACGATACTCCTTTCCCTGTGTCCTATACCGACATTCGCTCAGAATGCTGAAACCCTGATTAACTACAACGAAGTATATCGTTTCCCGCTTTCTGTTGGCGTCGAAGCCCAGTTCATCTCTCCGATGACATTATTCGGAACGGATTACAAGGGTAATTTCACGATTCTTGACATCTCGTCCCTGGCGAGATTCCCTATTCCTTCCCTGCCGATGCTGCAGCCCATTGCCCGGCTCGGTTTCATTATCACCAAGGCCGAACCCGACGCCACATATCCGGATCTGGAGAAGTTTGATAATACCCGGATCTATCTGGCAGGCGGCTTGGGATATCTTCATAAATTCAACAAGAAATTCGAAGCCGGTGCCGACCTGGAAACGGGTATCGGCTATTCCATGTTCTCCAAGATTGACCCTACCGGCGGGGAAACCTATGGCGCATGGAATTTTCAGGCCGCTCTGGGCGGACGGCTGGTTTTTAATCCCTCATTCAACTTATCCCTGAACTTCCATCCCTCGCTCCGCTATTATTATTCTTTCTCACCCTTGGAACGATTCAATGGATTTTCCGTGGGTATCGGCATCACTGCCGATTACCGAATCGGCACGGATCCCGACGATCCGAGGGCGGAAATCAGGTCTCTCGAATTCAATAATCCACGTGTGGACGATATGTTCGCTGCGATGCAAAGCTTCTACATAGATCATCCCGTCGGGGAAGTAACCCTTACCAATACGGAAAAATATGCACTGACGGATTTGAAGGTGACGTTCTATCAGCCCGGATACATGAATATCGCCACATCAGTAGCTGAAATCGCGGAACTGGCTCCGGGAGAATCTCAATCGGTTCCGATTACCGCATCCTTTGATCAGAACGTTTTCACACTGGAAGGTGTCACACCGCTGACAGGGGAAATCAAGGTGGACTATACGCTGAGGACCCGAAGCGCCTCTCAAACGATTCCAGTCAGCTACGATTTATACGACAAGAACTCCCTCACCTGGGATGACGACCGAAAAGTTGCCGCTTTCATCACTTCCGGGGATAGTGCACTGAGTAACTACATCAGTTTTCTCCGGCAGACCACAAAAGATGTTGTAAATCCCGGATACAGCGATGCAGTTCAAACGGGCATGCAGGTTTTTTATGGATTGACGGAGATAGGCTGTTTATATCAGAGGGATCCCACCCTGTCCTATGAAGACGCCAAAGGTGACACCCTTGTGGTGGATTCGGTGAATCTTCCACGGGAAACTCTGACGAAACTCGCAGGAGATTGTGACGATCTCACGGTCCTCTATAACGCTATGCTCGAATCCTCCGGTATCGCCACGGGATTTGTCACGGTTCCGGGTCATATCTATTCGATATTCTCCACCGGTGTTCCCGCTCGGGATTACCGAATGATCCATCCGGACAAGAATATGACGGTTGCTATCGACGGAATACTCTGGGTTCCAGTTGAAATCACATTCATCGGCGAAGACGATTTTGAAACGGCCTGGAGAGCCGGAGCCGAGGAGTTCGTCCGCTTCGTCGACGATGAGGACAAACTCGGACTTTATTTCACCACGGAAGCTCAGCAAATCTACCGTCCTGTGGGGTTTCAGGAACGCGACCTGGGACTGCAATACGGGGACAGAACACGCATTTCCTACGATTTTCGACAGGAGGTCAACAAGGTTACCTCCCTGGTGATGAACAGTTACGAAGAGGCAGCCAAGGCGCAGGGTAACAAGGGGAGTTATAATACTTACGGTATTGTCTGTGCCCGATTTGCAGCGTATGACCGGGCCGAGAAAGCCTTCAATAATGCTCTGGCCCTGGATCGGAACTACGTATCTCCCAAGGTGAATCTGGCCAACGTTTATTATCTGAGGGAAGAGTACCAGAATGCCCTGAGACTTTTCCATGACGCCGAACGCGTGCTGAAGGAAGCAGGTGCTGTGAACAGTTCAGGCTATGCCCGTGTTCTGTTGAATATTTCCCGTACCTATTACGAACTGGAAAGCTTCGACATGGCCGCCGAATATTCCGCCGCTCTTGCCGAGGTGAATCCCGCCATGGCCGACCGCTACGCCTACCTGGCCGACACCGCCGGCGGACGGGCCGCAGATATGTCCCGGTCGCTGGGCATTCAGTTTTTGGAGGAATGATATGAAAAATATGAAATCATTGGTTTTCCCGGCAGTTCTGGCAGCCGCACTCGTCATAGCTTCCTGCTATCAACCCCTCACAGAGCTTCTCATTGCAGCGATCGAAGATGATTACAGTCCGGTTATTGTTGTGGAAACACCTCAGTCAGGGGATACCTACTATTCCACCATCACGGTCAGTGGATACATCAATGACGATTCCCTGGACTCGGGAGACGATAAAGGATTGTTGAGGTCGCTCTCGATTACTGCTGCGAACGATCTGGCTCACAAGGGCCGGATCCTCATCGATTCCGAAGGTAATTACGAATACGATCAGGCATTCGGCACCATTGGCACGAATGATCCTAATGAGTTTATATTTAACCCATCGGATCGTAGTTTCAATATTAATATCACCACGTCGGATATGGGTTTCCCTCCGCAGACTCTGTATCTTCTGATCACCGCAGAGGACTTCAATGGGAATAAATCGACGGAAATAATTCAGTTGATTCGAAGCATAGGGCCCTATATCGAACTTACAAGTCCAGCTGCTCCGACATATGGGGTGGGAAGTACGATCACGATACAGGGAAAAATCGCCAATTCCCAACATCATGTCGTTGAAGCGACAGCAAAGGATCTTCCCATTGAAGCCGGAGAGGTTGATACATTGAAACTGGAGATTTTTGCTCTTGGTATCAATGTTGAATTGGACCTCAATCGAGAAGATGAAGGAGATGAAGAAAATCCTCCACCACCTCCTGATACCTCTGTGCCTTTAATCACAAGGAGTGGTGATTTTGAGTACGAACCGGCTCAAAGGATGTTCTACACCGAAGTCAGTCTTAACTTAACTTCTGATGATGATATCACAAGCTTAATTATCAATATCATTGCTACTGATCTGAACGGAAACGTCACTAGTTTGCCTCACACGATGACACAGGTTCAGGATACCGGTCCGAAAATCGACATCTATCAGTCAGAACTGGATGTAAATGGTTCGTTATATTATTCCAGGACAGTAGCTGGTCCACCCTTGTTGTTTGTTCTCGGGGGAACGCGAACTACTCTGTCATCTCTTGTTGTTTATGGCAGTACCTACACTCCAATTCCGAGCCTTCGGGTAAATCTTGCAGAATTGAAACTGGTTAACACCCCATACACCAATACCATTGACCTTCGAACGCACGCCAATACACTTCATTGGGGTCCCGATATCGATCCATCAACCGGTTACTGGTACTATTATGATTATTATCGTTTTAATGTTTCATTGGATGGAAGCATTTTCCAGAATTTCACCACCGGAGATACGGCCAATCTTACCCTTACAGTCGAGGATAACGAGGGTAAGGACACTACGATGTCCTGGTTGATCAAGGAGGATTCTGCTGGCCCGATCTTCTCATCAATGACTGCCACAACCGATTCGGTAACCTCTCCCTATATAGGATCCAGTGATACTGTGACTCTTGATTTCACCTTGACTGACGAAGCTTTCAAGACGGGATTAAATCCGGATACGATCAGGGGAAGTGTCGGTGGCGAATTATTCACGGAACCGACTTATCCGGGGACCTTTAACAAGGTCGACAATGGGGACGGCTCCTGGGACTGTACCGTGACCCTTGCTGCAGCGGACATAAATCCGGGTACTGGACTCCTCGGCGACGGAACGCTGATTGTATCGGTCTTGGCTGATGACTACATCGGTAACACTTCGTCTAAAGGTCAGGGTGATTTCGATCAGACCATCACGTACCTTGCGACTGGACCGACCTTGAGCAATGTCACGTTCACTACCGCAATCGGGAATGACGAATATGCTCAAAAGAACGAGGATATCACCCTGAGTTTCACCACAGACCAGGAACTGAACGAGACCAGCCTGACTGTTATAATCGGCGTTGTAGAAGTTACTCCTACTAAAACGGGTATGACATATACCGCAACAAGATCGAAATCATCTTCTACTGATACCGACCTTCCCTTCGAGATCTCAGGAATCCAAAACCTTGCCGGGATTACAACAGGAGACATCACTGAAGTATCTGGTGCTGGTGATTCGGATGTCGTCCATTACTATCCCGATGCCCCGGTACTGGAGAATGATGGCATGGATCTGGAGAAGCCCGACGGGACTCCGAGGGTCGGTAATGCTCAGGTCGACGACGTCGTCATCCTGGACTTCGACGTGAAGGACGGTCGAATTCTTCAGACAGCACTGACGGTCGAATTCTCATACGGTGGAACTCCGACGGATTTGATCCCCTTGGACGGCACGGACTCCTTGCCACCGCATTACCGTTTCAAGTATACGGTAACTGCCTCGGAAACTTCTGTGGAGGATAACGTCGACTACACTATCGGTTTCACGGATGCGGCGGGTAATCCAGGGACGCAAGTTAACGGCCAATCGTTATTCGACTTCTACACGCCCTGAAACGGATGATTCGATTGCTGCGGGCCGTCGGAACGGTCATACTTCTGAGTTTGTTCTTTACCGTCTTTCCCGCAGCGGGTGAATCGTCTGGTATCGCCGGACCGCGGATCGAACTTTACGAACCGACTGAAAAATCCGGTTACCGGGAGACCCTCCTGGTATCCGGACGTGTGGTACCATCGCCTGATACGGGTTCCGGTGACCGTCGCGTCGATACACTCATCTGGGAAATCCCCGAACTCAGGTCCATGGGATACATCATGTTTCACCGCAGCGGTCGATTCATCCATTCGATACCGACTCTAGGGGCGAATGGATCTCTGACACTGATCCTGAGATTGACCGACAAAGCCGGACGATTCGACGAGCGGGTACTCATTATAAATCCTGCTCCTCCTGAGATAGCAATCGAGGAAGAACCTGCAGTACCGGAGGTACCGGAAAAATCGATCGTCATCGAATCACCCGAAGACGGTTCCTTCTACCGGTCCTTCGTCGAAGTTCTCGGACGGGTCGAGGGTCGACCGGACCGAATCGGTTGGCGTGTGGACGCCCTGGATGCCGAGGGACCCATCGAACCCGAACCGGACGGCTCTTACCGCTTCGCGTTCACAACCACCGGATATTCCGAGTCCATCGAGATTGTGGTTAACGCCGTGTACCCGGACCGGGAGGCAACGGTGTCAATCCGATTGGAGAACATCGGCGACGGACCCTATCTCGGAGTGGATCGGCCCGAGGACGGCACTTTCTACCGGAATCTCCTGGAGGTATCCGGAACCGTCGGGAGGGATCCGGACGGTGATGACGGCCTGGAAGATGTCAAAGGTCTCTACTGGTGGTTCGCGACCGAATCCGAGAGGCGCCGGCCGGTGTTCTTCGACGGGGAGGGGCGCTTTTCCTATGAAATCGATCTTTCGGAAGACGAGGGTTCTTTGACTCTGGAAATCGAAGCCGAGGACAAGAACGGCAATACCACGAACTTGAGCTTCCGTCTTGATGACGGCAGATTACCTCCGGACCTGGAGATCGGATTCCCGGGGGACGGCACGCCATACGGCGGGGCCGGGCTCCTGATGATCGGTATAGTGAAGGATCCATATGAAGATGCGGTGGATTACGGCGGGTTGAAAGATCTTCAATGGTCCGTGAGGCCCACCGATCCCCGGCTGGCGGATCAGGCTGTCACCGGTACGGCCTCCATCGGCCCGGACGGTGGATTTACGGTTCCCCTTTTGTTGCAGGGATTGTCTGGAGAGACCGAGTTATCCGTCATCGCCGCCGGTTCCAACAACGCGGTTGTCAGGATCGACATGATTCTGCCCCGGGGAGTGAGTGATATCCCTGGTTTCTCCGCCGTCGGCCTGGACGGTTCAGTGAAAGTGGCCTGGGATACCGTGCCGGACGCCCTGGAATATAGACTTTCGATCTCACGTGGGGACGAGGCGTCTGAAATTCGCATGAGGCCTGAGGATGGTAATGAGACTGTTCTCGAATCATTGGAAAACGGCGTGTTATACGAGTTATACCTGACGGCCACGACTCCCAGGGGAGAATTCAGCTCCCATGTCGAGAAAGCCATTGCCCTCTCCGGGGAAACGTTGAAACCCGCAGCCCGGGGCGAATTCCGCCAGATCCGACTCAGCTGGGATCCTGTACCCGGAGCCGAAGCCTATCTGGTGTACCGATCGGAGGAGGGGGGCAAACTATATCATCTCCTCGGGGATCCGGTAGAAGAAGCCAGATTCGTTGACAGTTCGGCACGTTACGGAATCCGTTATGCCTATGCTGTGGCACCGGCCGCTTTTCCTGAATTCTTGAGCGATCCGACAATGGCGGAAACTCTTCAGGCTCCCGAGCAGAAATTGGAGGAAGTCGCCCGGTATGAGGGATTGGTGCCGCACGATTTGCTCATTCAGGGAGATTATGCCTTCGTGGCCGCCGGATCGGACGGCTTCCGCATCATCGATATCACTAATCCGGTCAAACCGGTGGTAGTCGGCGAAGCCGCCGCCGGGGATGCCCGGGGTGTTGCCGTCCGGGGCGACTACGCCTATCTGGCCGATGGGGATCGGGGTCTTCAGATTATCAATATCACCGCGCCGGTATCCCCTCTCACGGTCGGCTCGAGGCTGGCCGGAACGCCGGTAGCTGTGGCCATTCGGGGCGACTACGCCTATGTGGCCGATGCCGATCGAGGCTTGCGGGTCTATGACGTATCGAATGCCAGAGAGCCCCGAAGAATCCATATTCTGGAAGGATTCGATGCCATGGATCTCACCGTTACCGGTCGTTGGGCCTATGTTCCCGCCGGTCCGGACGGATTGGCGATCATCGATCTCGAGAAACCGGATCGGCCGGTACTCACTGCGATGCTCCCCATCGGTGACGCCCGCAAGGTGGCTGTCGAAGACTCTCTTGTCTGCGTCTCCGATTCCGGTGGAAACCTGATCCTTATCGATGTGTCCGATCCGGCATCCCCCGGAATCCTTTCGCGGATATCCGGCGCCGACGCCGGTCATTTCACGATCAAAAACGGCTATCTGTTCCTTTCATCCATCGAAGGGGGTCTTGCCGTTTACGATGCCCGTGATCCGACTTCACCACGTTTTTTTGAATCATCTCCCCTGGGAAATCTGGGGAGCCTGGATTTCAAGGACGATTATCTGTATGCCGGTACACCGACGGGAATCATAGTTATACAGACTTATCTGGTTGGTGCTTCGTACGCCACCGCCGGGTGGGAAACACCGGGCCGTTCCCATGGCCTATCTCTGTCGGAACATGAAATTGTCGTCGCGGATCACGAGGGAGGCGTCAGAATTCACATTATGGGTACTGAGGATAGCGAACCGATACAGGTAATCCACTTGCCCTTTGCCGTTGGAACGGCAATCTCGGATCGCATACTTGTTGTCGCTGATTCCGTCCGGGGATTGAGTCTCCACGTCCGTGATACAGATGGAATCTCCTGGACCGAGTCCGTTCTTGGAGCTTCCATGTCGCCGGCTGCTGACGTGGATATCTTTGATACTTATGCTGCGGGAAGTTTGCCGGATTCCGGTCTCTACGTTATGGAAGTTTCGAATGATGGCTCAATAATCGGTTCAGCAGAGATTCCTTTCCCCGGGGTCCGTTTCATTGCGCTTGGGGAAGGTTTACTGGCGGCGGCCGATAACGACGGAATACGAATCTATGCGATCGGGGACAAGCTGTCGATCCGGGAGACGACTCAAGTTGGAATAAAAGTCGTTAAGGATCTGGAGATATCAGGAACGCAGCTCTATGCCGCCGGTTCGTTCGGTATGACAATCTTCGATCTCTCGGCCCCTGGAAGGGCCGATCTCATCTCAACCTATTCCTCGCCCTATGCCAGGGATGTTTCAGTTTCCGGAGGTTTTGCCTATCTCAGCGCCGGTCCTGAAGGGCTTCTGGTGGTTAATATCCGAAATCCGTCACAGCCCTTTCTGGCGTCCCGATGCCCGGAAGTGTTCGCTGTCGCTGCCGAAGCTTCTTCGGACGGGCTCACCGCCTATGTGGCCGATACGAACGGTGTAAAGGTTGTCGATCTGGTAATCCCCCCCTGGCTCCGTTGATTCACAAGCGAAGAAAGCTTTTTACTCCGGGCAATAAATCCTTTATATTAAGGCCATCCGGAGGCACGACTCATGCCACATAAAACAGATCTCGAAATCGCCCAGTCCGCCATAATTCGTCCGATAATGGAAATCGCTGCGGATTTCGGTATCCCGAAAACGGCTGTAATACCGTACGGGCAGGAGATCGCCAAGATTGATCCCCTGCTTACCGATATGAATAAACCTCCGCGAGCCCGATATATCGACGTGACGGCGATAACCCCGACGCCTCTGGGCGAAGGGAAAACGACAACGACGGTGGGACTTGCACAAGGGTTGGGATATCTCGGCCGAAAGGCCGCCTGTGCTATAAGGCAGCCATCGATGGGACCCACCTTCGGTATCAAGGGCGGAGCCGCCGGTGGAGGCCATAGCCAGGTGGTTCCCATGGAGGAGTTTAATCTTCATCTCACCGGTGATATCCATGCCGTTTCTGCGGCACATAATCTGGGTGCCGCTGCCGTAGACGCCCGTATCTATCATGAAGGCCGCTGGAGTGATAAGTTCCTGGCAAAACAGGGACTCGAAAGGCTTTCCATCGATCCATATGCCGTATCCTGGCGGCGGGTATTGGATATGAACGACCGATCGCTCAGAAATATCATCACCGGCCTTGGAGAACTTGGAGACGGCCCCGTCCGTCAGACAGGATTTGATATTGCCGTGGCCAGTGAGTTGATGGCCATACTGGCTTTATCGACGGATCTGGCTGATATGCGCCGACGGATCGGTGCCATGGTTATGGCTCGTTCCCGTAAGGGAGAGGCCCTCACGGCAGAGAAGATCGGGGTTGCGGGTGCCATGGCCGTCCTGATGAAAGATGCACTCAAACCGAATCTCCTGCAGACCCTCGAGGGGCAGGCAGCCTTTGTCCATGCCGGTCCTTTTGCCAATATAGCCCATGGGAATTCTTCGATAATTGCCGATATGGTGGCTGTACGCCATACCGATTATCTGGTGACGGAATCCGGGTTCGGATCGGACATCGGCATGGAGAAATTCTTCGATATCAAATGCCGGGCTTCCGGGCTGATTCCCGATGCCGTTGTGCTTGTTGCCACGGTAAGGGCCCTGAAAATGCACGGAGGCGGCCCCAAGGTTGTTCCAGGCCGCCCCCTCGATTCGGCATACACCTCGGAAAACACGGAACTGCTTTCCGCCGGTCTGGATAACCTGAGACGTCATATCGCCAATGTCGCGCTTTTCGGTATTCCGTGCGTTGTGGCGGTGAATGCGTTCCCGACTGATACCGATGCCGAGCACACCCTGATTGTTGAAGCGGCACGAGAGGCGGGAGCTTTCAACGCCGTCGTAACGACCCATCATCCCGAAGGAGGCCGAGGCGCCGCCGCACTGGCGGAAGCCGTTGAGAAGGCCTGCGACGCCGGTGGTGAGTTCCGATATCTCTACGAACTCGAATCATCGTTAACCGACAAAATCGAGACGATTGCGGATAAGATTTACCGTGCCGGTGAGGTTACCTATACTTCGGAAGCTCGAGCCGCCCTGAATCGGTACGAGGAAGACGGCCACGGCGCTCTACCGGTCTGTATGGCCAAAACCCATTTGTCGCTGAGCCATGATCCTGCTTTGAAAAATGCCCCCGAAGGGTTCACCTTTCCGGTAACCGAAGCTCGACTCAGTGCCGGTGCCGGTTTTGTCTATCCCCTGGCCGGAGACATCCGTACCATGCCGGGGCTTGGATCGAAGCCGGCGTATATGGGAATTGACATCGATCCGGAAACGGGCAGGGTGACGGGATTATTCTGACCCGGTGAACAGGCGACCCTCGGGATCCGTCGCCGAAAGTCCCTTGAAATTGTCCTGCCGGAGAGCTTCAAAAGCAGCCACTCCCACAGTCACCGAGATGTTCAGTGACCGGGCTGTTCTGAGGATGGGAATCCGGACACACCGTTCGGGGACATCCTTGAGCAACGTATCAGGCAGTCCGGCTGTCTCCTTGCCGAACACCAGGAATGCTCGGGTCCCGTATTCCGCCTCATCGTGACGATGAATGGCCTTGGTGGTGAAGAACCACAGGGGTGCATCGGGATAGACAGCCAGAAACGCATCCCAATTATCGTGAATCTCCACATCCAGGTGCTGCCAGTAGTCCAGACCGGCCCGTTTCAGATATCTGTCGTCCAGTGAGTATCCCAGGGGACGAATCAGGTGCAGTCGGGCCCCCATAGCCATGCATGAACGGCCTATACTACCTGTATTCTGTGGTATCTCCGGTTCGTGGAGGACAATATGCAATTCCATATAGATTTTTATCCGTAATATCGATTCTGGAAATTTTGAACCTTGGAGATGGATAGTACCGTGGGTATGGCTCGGATGCTCTTGGATATTTTCTTGAAATCCTCACGACTCTCCATTTCGACGGTGAAGAATCCCTCAAAGTCTCCTCGCTCGGTTTCGTCCAGGCTGCCGGAGATGAGATGGCCTCGATACTTTCGGATGGCCCCTTCTATCTCGCTGAACAGATCGTGGGTGTAATGGGAGTGGATGCGGAAACGCTGAGTGGCCCGGGAACTTGCCGTTTCCCAATCCACATGGATACGCCGTTCTTCGAAATCCTCAATGCCCTTCAGGTTCGGACAGTCTACCTTGTGGACGATAATACCCCTTCCCCGGGAGATGTAGCCGATGATACGGTCGCCGGGAGCGGGGGAGCAGCACTGACTGATCTTGATCATCATGTTGTGTTCATCCCCGATTGTGACTCCCACTTTGGTGGTGTCCAGAACTAAGGTTTCCAGCTTGCCGACACCGGAGGCTTCATCCACTGCGGCTGTAGCGTTTTCATTCTTGATTTCTCTTTCGCCGGCGGGTTTCTTTCTGGCAACGATATTCCGGTCGATTACAACATCGGCGTCGTGTCGATTCAGCCAGTTTCGTATCTTGTTCCGGGCCCGGGTGCTCCGGACATGCTTGAGCCAATTGACGTGGGGATGGGCGCTGGGGGCTGTGAGAATTTGAATGGTCTGGGTGTTCTCCAACGGTCTGGTGAGGGGGATGATGGCACCATCGGCCTTGGCACCCATGCAGTGTTCGCCGATTTCCGAATGGATGTGATAAGCCAGGTCGATGGCTGTCGATCCCTCGGGGAGTTCCATAGGATCGCCTTTCGGCGTGTAGACGATGATGGAGTTCCTTAAAACATCCTGTTTGATGGCATCGAGAAA
>JAUVIY010000306.1 GCA_030592625.1 Spirochaeta sp.
AAGATGATCGAAGACTACTACGGTCAGTTCCGCAAATAATCCGGTTATGGCCATTATGGTCTACTGATTCACACATTAGAATTAGCCTATACTGCTATAGCGGCTCCTTCGGGAGCCGCGATCTTGGACCTGAGGGTGACATGAAACAGATAAAGAACCGGCGACCTTTACAACTACGACGGGATGTTGCTCAATATGGGATACTGCTTTTACCTGCCCTGATTGTTTACACGCTGTTTCATGTTATTCCAATCATGCTGGATGTAGGAATTGCCATGACCGATGCCCTGTCTATCGGCTCAACATCCAGTTTCACAGGACTTCGAAACTTTAAGATTCTGCTTTTTGAAGACGGTCCGTTAAACCAGACATTTAAAACGTCCTTCCGTTGGACTTTTATTTTCTGGCTCGGAAACTGGTTCCTCAATATCGCCCTTGGACTCGGTTTTGCTCTGATGATATATGAAGGTGTAAAGCTCAAACGTTTCTTTCTTGTCGTCATATTCCTTCCATATGTCGTTTCTAACCTTGCTGTCGGTTATATAATCAGGATGCTTCTGGACCCGAGTAACGGTGCACTGAACTGGTTGCTGGTGACGACAGGTATTTCGGCAGAACCGATAATCTTCTTGAGAGAGGGCTGGGGCGCGAGCCTCACCCTTATCACGGTAACCGGGTGGAAGTTCGCCGGTTTCAATCTTGCTTTGTTTCTCGCAGGCCTCGTCATCATTCCCGTTGATACACTTGAATCAGCTGTAGTCGCGGGTTGTTCCTATTTTCAGAAACTATTTTTGGTGATGATTCCCCAGATGTGGCCAACGATAATTTCAGTGTCAGTCTTATGCCTTACAGGAACCTGGCAACTATTCGCGTTACCCATCGCTTTAGCAGGAACAGCGGAAGGCAGTATCAAGTCTTTGGAAACTCTTGCCGTCGTGTTCTACCGATGGGCTTTCGGGCGGGAAGGTTTCGCAATGGCTTCGGCGATGATGGTTCTCGTCGCTCTTTTCCTTCTTTTAGGATCCATAATCTCCCAGATTGTAATCAAGAAAACCACCGTAGAGTACTGAGGAAAATATAATGTCTGTAATCAATTCACGATTTCGTTGGATCAGTTACATCGTTCTCAGTGTATTCTCAATCGTTACCCTTTTTCCTTTCTATATCATGATAATGGGATCGTTTAAAACACAGCAGGAAATCATCGAAACACCATATGGTTTCCCGAACGATGTGGAGCTATCCAGGAACATCCGCTGGTTTTATATTCGAGATGAAACTCCTATTAATATTGAAACCTTTGCAGATGAGTTCAGACTCGAACTTCCTATCAACCCGAATAAAAAGATCGCCGAAATCGCCAGGAGCGAGGAACATCTCCAGGAAATGTTGAACTACATAGGAGCACATATTCGGACCAGCAATTATGTCATGGCAGTAAAACGCGGAAATCTGATTCTGAATCTGGTAGCCACAATGATTATCATGTTCGGAAGTGTTGCTGTGCTAAGCTTATTTGGAGGTATGGCTGGATATCCGCTCGCAAAATCCCGATACCGCTTGTTCAACGTATTGCTCGTATTCTTCCTGCTGGGTCTCACAATGCCAAGAATGCTTGCTCTGGTACCGCTCTATAAAATGATGATTCAGCTCAATTTACTCAACAATCCATTAAGCCTGATACTCATCTATGGCGCCAGTCGGATGTCCATTACGATAATAGTTTTTTCCACTTTTTATAAAGCCATACCCGGTGATCTGGAGGATGCCGGGGAAATCGACGGCCTCAATAGAGTCGGCTTCTTTTTCCGTATTCTTCTACCCCTTTCGAAGATCCCCGTGCTAACCGTTTTTATCGTCAGCGGCACTTTTGTTTACAATGACTATCTTACTCCGCTCCTGTTTATGGGTGATTCTTCCTTTACCCATATACAAGTGGGATTAGCTCAGTTTGTCGGTGCTCAAACCTGGTTCTTCGGTCCAATTTTTGCAGGTGTAACAATCGCGATACTTCCAATGCTGCTGATTTATTTGCTTATGAACAAAACATTCATCTCCGGCGTCACCGCCGGCGCCGTTAAAGGCTGATCGAGGAGAACTTCAATGAACGACAAACAATACAACATCCTGCTTCTGATGACCGACCAGCACCGACCCGATATCTGTGGAGCCTGGGGGAATGAGATAGTCCGGACTCCGACAATCGACAGGCTGGCCGCTGAGGGTACACTGTTCGAGAATGCCTATACCACCTGTCCGGTCTGCGTCCCCGCCCGAGCCTCCCTGCTATCAGGGAACTACTGCACCACCACCGGTGTCTGGGATAACGGCGGTATCCTGGCTAGCGACGAACCCACCCACAACGATTATCTTAACATCGCCGGTTATGACACCATCCTGATCGGCAAGGGCCACTATGTCGGTCCTGATCAGATGCACGGCTTCCGCAAACGCCCCATGACAAACTTCTATCCCACCAACCTGAATTGGATGTCCGAGCGATCCTCCGAGAAATTGTCTTCAAAGAACCTCCATCCGAATCCCATCGCCGTGGATTATCTGGCCGAAAACGCCGGTCCCCGGCAATGGAGCATTCAGGGAGATTTTGACGAAGAAGTTGTGACCCAGGCGATCCGATATCTGGCTACCAAGAGATCCGAACCTTCCGGAACCGCCCAGAAGCCCTTTCCGAAGCGGGATGACAGCCCCTTTTTCCTCCAGGTATCTTTTAATACACCACATGAACCCTTTCATCCGCCTCAGGAATTTTACGACCTATACGAAGGTATCGAAATTCCCATTCCGGATATCGATGAAGAAATTGTCAATAATATCACTTCAATGGACAAAGACATCCATCGCCTCCACGGAACAGATCAAGTGGATATCACCTCAATCGAAAACTTGAAAGCACTTCGCCGGGCTTACTATGCACAGGTGAGTTACGGCGATCACTTATGCGGTCGCGTTCTTAATGCACTGGATCACTTCGGCCTGAAAGACGACACCATCGTTGTGTACCTATCAGATCACGGCGACATGCTGGGAGACAAGGGAATGATACAGAAAAGGGTGTTCTACGAAGGCTCTGTGCACATCCCCCTACTCATCCGCTATCCCGAAGGTCATCCTCTATGTAACCCCGGGAACCGCATCGACATCCCGGTATCCATTACCGATATGGCCCCCACTTTTTTGGAAATGGCCGGTATCACCGAATGGCTGCCTATGGACGGTTCCGGCCTCTCCGGCATCGTCGGAGGCGCCAAGGATCCCGATCGGGCCGTGTTCTGCGAGAACTATGCCGAAGGGGTCACCCGGCCCGGTGTAATGGTAAGGCAGGGAAAGTACAAGTTCGTGAAGATACTCGGCGGCAAACATCAGCTCTTCGACCTGGACGCCGACCCTACGGAAGTTGAGAATCTGGCAGGCCGGGTCGACATATCTGAAACAGAAAAGCGGCTTGAGAGTCTCCTTGACGCTCAATTCGATCTGGAAGATATTGATCGCCGGGCTGACTTGAGCTACCGAAAGCGCAAGATCGTCCGGGATTCCTCCATGCGCCCCGGCGCACCGTCCTGGAATTGGAAGCCGCCTATGGACGTGGATTCCATGTTCTGGAGAAATGAAGAGTAATCAGAGTCAGTAAGGTATGTTCTCCATCGCCACTGAAAAGAAAGCATCAATCCTGTTCGGGGTTAGCCCGAACTTCTAACCAGCCTATTAGAACATAAGGGTCCC
>JAUVIY010000089.1 GCA_030592625.1 Spirochaeta sp.
CAGGACTTCGTACCCAAGGGAGTCGACATGTACGGCAACACCATAGACTGGGACAGGGAAATCGAGAAGGACGGTTTCGCCGGCCGGGTAAAGTTGGGGCAGACTTTCGAAGTGTAGTTCCCACTGTCTCCGCCAATCTTCAATAAATCCCCAATTTCAGTGCATACAGAGATTCATCTGTAAAGATGTCAGTTTATTGGAACATCATGCAATGAATGCAATCGGCCATACACACAGAAGAGCAATGGTTGTTCTTCTGTACGCCAACAATTTTTCGCTTCATCCTTATAACCGGTGAGGTTATAAAAATCATACTCCCGAATCCCTGAAGCTGGTGATATCCAAAAATAAGAAACCTGCAGGCGGATAGTCTCCTTTGCAGGCTTCTTTATCTGTTATGCCAAAAACTGATATACGCTCATGAGAGTTCCAAGAACGATAAAAATGGTTGTGAGAAACGCAAACATCTGGCCGAAACGCCTGTCCTGTTGTTGAATAAGTTTCTCCAGCAGATCCCCCTGGTGTTTAAGTCCTTCTTCCACACGTACCATGCGTTCAATGAGTGAGATTCTATTCGCTGGATCTTCAGATTCGCTACGGGTTTCCAGGATCCACTCGGGAAGATGACTTTTCACATAGGCTCCGATGATTTTCAGCTCTTCAGCCTTCATGTTGTCTCCCATTTCCGCCTCCAATCTAACGTATTGATACCTCAAATAACAAGCTGAAAGAGGCCTCTGCTTCACTAGTCACAGGAAGAATCACAGGAAGCCTGGACAATACGAGATTGCACTTCCCTTACCCGCCCCTCTTCCGATAAGTACTTGGACTTAATCCCATCGCCTTCCGGAACTGCCGTGCAAAGTACTTGGTATCATTAAATCCGGTCTGTCCGGCAATTTCGGTTACACTCAGATCGGTGGTCCGCAAGAAGTCACCGGCATAGCGGATCCGGAGGCGCAGGTGGTAGGCCAGCGGCGGTAGGCCCACGGCCCGGCGGAAGGCCCGGTTCAAGGTTGAGGCCGACAGATCGGTGAGGTCGGTCAGCTCCTTCAGGGTGACCGGTTCATCCAGATGATGCTCCAGAAAACCGATGGCCGCACCGATCCGGGACAGGCGGCGCGCTCCCGGGTGCTGGGCCCCGGAGTACCATCGGGACAGCTCCCCCACCAGCTGCATGAAATGCACCGCAGCCATGAATCGGTATCCGTCTTCCCGACAATTCAGCTCGTCCTCAATTCTCTCGATCAGGCTCATGGTCCGGTCCAGCCGCCCGGCGTCCAGTCTCAGATGGGCCGAAACATCCCCCTCTCCCCGCCACTGGGGTTCCAGGGTGAACAGAGCATGAAAACCGGGAAGCCGGGAGAGGTCGTAGGCAGGGGCATCCAGGATCGCCGGATCGAAGAGGAGATTCACCAGATGGAGATCCGCCAGGTTTTCGTAGCCGTGGGCCCGGTTTCCGAGGATGACAAAAACGTCCCCGGCGGCAATGGGGAGAAGCTGCCCGGATACACGGTGATAACCGGTACCCGAGAGGATGATAACCAACTCGGCGAAGCTGTGGGTATGAAGGGGATAGGGAATCTGGGGCTCCCGGCGTATCACTTTCAGCGGCTCCCCGGCCGCCAACAGGACATCTTCGGGGTCCAGGTTGAATGCGGGTATCTCATGGGGCTCACCGCTTGAGTTGTCGCTATAGTAAGAGGTATCGCCGGAACTCGCACCGGTGGTCATGACAAAATAGTGCTAGTAATCGGCGATTCCGTCAAGGTAAACTTCGCCGGCACATAATATCATGGACCCCTATGGAGGACTTACGATGAACGAACATGTCTATACTGACGCGAAAGAACGATATGCCGAATTGGGTGTTGATGCCGAGAAAGCCATTGCCGCCCTGAAAACCATACCCCTGTCCCTGCACTGCTGGCAGACCGACGATGTGGGCGGCTTCGAGTCCCCGGATGCCGAACTCTCGGGCGGAGGCATTCAAGTCACTGGTAACTATCCCGGGAAGGCCCGGAGCATCGGGGAGATGCGCGCCGATCTGGACAAGGTGACATCAGTCATTCCCGGTACACACAGGCTGAGCCTCCACATGAGCTATGGCGAGTTCGACGGCAGGAAGGTGGATCGGGATCAAATCGCCCCGGAGCATTTCGCCGGATGGATCGCCTGGGCGAAAGAGCGGAACATGGGCCTGGATTTCAACGGGACTTATTTCAGCCATCCCAAGGCCGATGACGGCTTCACCCTCTCCCACCCCGACAAGGGCATCCGGGATTTCTGGGTGGAGCACGGCAGGCGCAGCCGTCAGATTGCCGCGGTGATGGGCGAGGCATTGGGCACGCCGACCATACTGAACACCTGGATTCCCGACGGCGCCAAAGATCTGCCTGTAGACCGTCTGGGCTACCGGGCTCGGCTCGTTGAATCCCTGGACGCCATGATTGCCGACAAATACCCCTCTGCCCACATGAAGGATGCGGTGGAAACCAAGCTCTTCGGCATCGGTTCCGAGTCCTTCGTCGTCGGTTCCCACGAATTCTACATGGGCTACGCTCAATCCAGAGATACGATGATCTGCCTGGACATGGGTCATTTCCACCCCACCGAATCGGTGGCGGACAAGCTTTCATCTGTTTACCTCTTTTTCGAAGAGCTTCTTCTCCACGTCAGCCGCCCGGTGCGCTGGGACTCGGACCATGTGGTGATTTTCAACGACGATATCGCCGATCTCACCCGGGAGCTGGTGCGCTGCGGCCGTATCGGGGACACCCACATCGGACTGGACTTCTTCGACGCGACGATGAACCGGGTCGGGGCCTATGCCATCGGCAGCCGGGCGGTGCTCAAAGGGCTGCTGGCCGCCTTCCTCGAACCCCATGAAACACTGAAATCCTACGATCTGGAAGGTAACGCTTTCGCCCGACTGGCCCTGCTGGAACAGGCGAGAACCCTGCCCTTCGGTGCCGTCTGGAACCGGTACTGCGAGGAAATGGGTGTGGTGAGCGATGCCGGACTGATTGAATCGGTGATGGAATACGAGCGCAATGTCCTGGTAAAAAGGAAATAATATGGGAGCGAATTTGAATGACCTCGTAACCGTCAGCCGTTACTTCGGTTCCGATCCCAAATGGGTGGTTGCCGGCGGGGGAAATACCTCCTTCAAGGATGACGACGTCCTGTACGTGAAAGCATCCGGATTCCCGCTGGCCACCATCGACGAAGGCGGC
This sequence comes from Spirochaeta sp., assembly GCA_030592625.1. Lineage (GTDB taxonomy): Bacteria > Spirochaetota > Spirochaetia > DSM-2461 > DSM-2461 > UBA2779. The sequence continues at coordinate 3,237 of JAUVIY010000089.1, forward strand.
TTCGCCCGGATGGACCGCGGGAAGCTCGCGGTTATCTGGGATACCGAGTATCCGTCCGGCAAAGACGCGGCGGCTGTCGCTGAGCGGGAAAAAATGGTACTGGCCGACATGATGGCCGCCCGGATGCCCGGCGAAGAGCGCAGGCCGAGTGTGGAAACCCTGCTTCATAACCTGCTGCCCTGGCCACTGGTGGTGCATCTTCACCCCACCCTGGTGAACGGACTCACCTGCGGTGTCCGGGGACCCGAGATAGCCGTGGAGATATTCGGCGATACTCAGGAGTGGATTCCCGTCTGCAATCCGGGATATGTGCTGGCGAAACATATCAGGTCGGCGCTGGTGCATCGTTCGGCACGCGGACTTGACTCGCCGGACTATATACTACTGGCCAATCACGGCGTGTTTGTCGGCGGCAGGGACGCTGAAGAGATTCAGGGAAAGTACCGGCGGCTGCATGAGACACTGAAAAACCGCCTGGTTTATCGGCCGGGTACCATGCCGGTGACGGCGCCGTTACCCGGGGATGCCGAGGCACTGAAAAGAGTTGCCTCCGGATTATTCGGGGATAGCGCGAAGCTTGAATTTATCACCGGCGGAGAGCTGGATCGATACCTTGCTGATGATGAAGCCGCAGCTCCCCTCACCGGATCTCTGACTCCGGATCATATCGTCTATTCAGGGCCGGGAGCGCTTTTTCTTGGTGCAAAGAACCCGGCTGAAGACTGGTCGTCCGCCGCAGAAGCCTATATCGGAAAATGGGGGAAGCCCCCTAATATCACCCTGCTGAACAATGGGTCCGGTATTCCGGGTGCCCTTGCAGCGGCTGCAGGGCGAAAAGCCCTGGGCAACGCGGTGTTGCTGCTGAAAAACACCCTGGAAGTCTGCGCATTTTCCGAGAGTTTCGGTGGTCCGCTGGGGATGGAAGAGCCCCTCGTCCGCTTCATCGTGAATTGGGAAGTGGAAAATTACCGGAGCAGGATGACTTCAGGTTGAGACGGAATGAAAGCAGCATATGAAAATCCTGACGTCCGGGTTGTTCACCCGGTGTTATACTGATAATCAATGACTCTCCGCCGCCGACTTGTCCAATACTCCGGTATCCTCCTGCTGTCCCTGGCCACCGTTACCGGTTTATCCCTTTACAGTGCCTATCGGTACCGGAAGATCCAGGACACCCTCTCTCTCGGCCTGGAACTCCAGATAAAGAGCCGGGATGTGATGGGTTTGATGAAGGATATCGTATTCGATCTCTTCTCCCCACAGCTTTACGGCCATCTCCGTTCCCTCACCTATGCCCCTCGCTCTTCGGTAACCTTGAGACAATGGGTGGAATCGGTGGATATTTATACCGCTTCATTTAATACATTCATGGATAACCCCATGGAATTCATCACTGGAGCCGAGGAACTCCACGATCAATACGAGACCGCCTCACGGATGAATGCCACAGCCCTGGCCAAGCTGGCCCGTATGGAGGAGATTCTGTTCGCCGTCCAGGCTCTTGAAATCGGGGAAGAGAACCTGTACGGCCGTATGCAAAAAGACGAAACCCTCATTCCCTTCTTCAATGAGATTCAGGAAACCTCTTACTACTTTACCAACAGCTTCGAAAGCTTCATGAACTACTTCATCAGAAGCTACCGGGAATATGGAAAACAACTGCAAAGGAGGACGGTAATCGTCAACCTCGTGGTTGCCGGATTGGTCGCGATAGGAGCTATGGCTGCCATCTTCGTCTTTTCCAGGGATCTGTTGACCAGGATAAACAGCCTGGAGAACGCCTTCACTCGAGTGTCTCAAGGAGATTTTTCCCATCCATTGAATCCAGTACAAGATGACGAGTTGGGAAAACTGGGCCGACGTTTCGACGAACTCTCCCACGATCTCAAGGAAAACGTTGAGAGTATTCTGGGACTCACCCGTAATATCGGAGCGGCTCTTGAAAAAGAAATGCCGGAAGAGGCTTTACAGGAACTCATCGTTCAAGCGGTAATCAGTAATACAGCGGCCGATGCCGCCGGTTTCTATATTGTGGAATCCGGAGGAATACCTCGACTTACTGCTGATAATGAGGGAACCGGGTTCGATGCAGGATTCCCCCTCAACCAGGCCGATTCGGATCAGATAATTGCTTCGACGGCCGCCAACGGCCGGGAATCAGTAGTCATCAGAGATACTTCCGATCCGAACCGTCGATTCACGGCGATCAACCTGGCAGGCAACGGGATTCATTCTCTTATCGCTATTCCTCTCATCCTGGGCGACCGCTGTGATGCCGTCCTCATTGCACTGATTGTCGACAGGAACAGGGAATTCACCGACCTGGGAATTACCCGGATGGTGACATTTGCCGAGTTCGCGTCTCTCACCATCGATCACCACCGTCGATATACCGAGTTGCTTGAGAAAGGAAAGGCTGAATATCAGGCCCTCCAGTCCCAAGTCCAGCCCCACTTCATATTCAACGTGCTCTCAGCCCTCTTCGCCCTGAATCGCAAGGGGGATCGGAATACTCTGGAATCATCCATCCTCTCCTTCCGGAAGATGCTCCGATACGTCCAGGATGGCCGCAGGGACACCACCATCACTGAAGAGTTCAACTTCCTGAGGGAGTACCTGGAGCTGCAGAAGCTCCGTTTCGGTGAACGTCTCAACTACACCCTCACGGTTCGGGAAGATACGGGGGATATCGTGATACCCAGACTTCTCCTTCAACCTCTGGTTGAGAATGCAGTAATTCACGGGATAGAGCCCCTGGATCGGGTAGGTTATCTCCGCGCCGAAAGCACCTGGAGCTATCGAGATGACAGTCGTATCCTCGAAATCGAGATTCGGGACGACGGTGCGGGACTGCCACCCGAGGTGATACAAGGCGGCGGGCGTATCGGCCTGCCCAATGTCAAAGCCCGTCTGCGCCTCACCTATCCCGATGCCCGGTTTTCGGTAATGAGCCAGGACGGCGAAGGTACAAGAATCCGAATGGAAATTAACGATCCTGCAGTCGCCAATAATGAGACCGCTCTATGAGGATTCTCGTCGCCGATGATGAGTCCCTGGTGCGTTACGGCCTGGTAAGCGTTCTTCAGGAAATTCTACCCTCCTCATCGGTCATTATGGAGGCCGCAAACGGTCTTGAGCTGGTGGAAACAATCCGGGAATTTCGCCCCCATATTGCCTTTGTTGATATCAGGATGCCTAAGATGGACGGTCTTGAGGCTATATCCAGGGCCGCCGAGTTCGCTCCGAACACCCTATGGGTCGTACTGACCGGACATGCCGATTTCTCCTATGCCCGGAAAGCCCTGAAACTCGGTGTCGAAGATTTCCTGCTCAAGCCTCCGGATCCGGAGGAGTTAAAGGCTCTCCTGAAAAAACTTATGGTTCGTGCCGGAACTCTTCAAGTAAGAGGTAACAGGGAACTGGAATCCAGAATTTCATCGGTATTAGGCGATACAACATCGACTCGTTTCGACCCATACTTCAAGAAGCCCCGATTCTGGCAGGCGGGATTAATCCTGTGGAACAGTCTTCTGCCGAACCCGGAAGAGACTCGAAAGCGGCGAGAGTTCGCCGTCCGCCTGATCGGTTTGCTCGATAAAGGGGACGAATTCTCCGGTACCGTCGTTTCCATGAGAGACGGAAGCCTTCTTCTGGTTCTTTCCATACCTGCCGGGGGAATGGCGATGAATCAGGTGATCGAACTCTGGCATAAACGATTCGTGAACCTCAGAGCGAAAACCGGCCACGCAAGGGTAGAGGAAATCGCCGACACATGGCTGCTGACCAGGGTTGTTACCGACGTGGAAGAAATGTTCAGCGAAATAGAAAAGCTCAGCCGTGTAGCCCCTCTCCGCTACCTGTATCACCCCGGCGAGCTGATGGAATACGCCGATATTGCCTGTAATAACAAAATACTCCGAAACCTCACCATCGCTGAATTGCTGGAAGATCTCGGCAGTACCTGGAAAACCGGACAGGAAGACGACTATCACGGACTTATCCATAAACTGGAGGATGAAATCAGGAATTTGCAAGACGATGACATCAACGCCTCCGGGCCCGCCTGGTATGCCCGATACGTCATCCCGCTCCCTGGATTACCGCCGGACAGCCTGACTGATCTTATCCGACGTCTTCACAATGAAGGGCATGAACTCTTTGAAAACCAACCGAACCGGGGTGATGGGGACTCGCCGCAGGGGTCACTGGTAGACAAGACTGTTGCTGTTATGAACCGACGCTACCGGGAAACTGTCGGCATCGCACAGGTCGCCGAGGAACTGGGCGTTTCCCCCAATTATCTGAGTACGGTTTTCAAAAAGGAGACCGGAATGAGTTTTACTCGTCACCTCACCGAGCTCCGTCTCGATAAGGCCCGGGAGCTCCTGCACCGCCCGGATGCCAATATCGGTCATATCGCCCGGTCGTTAGGGTATCAGAGCGGTCGGCATTTCACCCGTTTGTTCAAGGATCGATTCGGAATGACACCGTCTCAATGGATTAACAAGCGGAGAAACTGACGCCTTTACCTGAGAATATGACGCATCGCCCCTGTAAAGTGGAGAATACGTCTTTCTGATGTGAGAAATCGTCGCTTGCGGACCATGCCCTTCAACCTCACCATTGGTACTCAGATAGTCTATTTAACAGGAAAAGGAGCAAGAAATGAAAAAAACTCTGAGCATTTTTCTCGTCCTCACATTGATTGCCGTCGTGGCTTTCGCCAACGGCAAATCTGACGCTGCCGACGACGGTCAGTACAAAATGATTCTTCTCGTGAAGAGCCTCGGAAACGGGTTCTTCGAAGCCTGTGACGACGGCGCCCAGGAAGCCGCTGCCGAGCTTGGCAACATGGAAGTAGTGTACATGGGTCCGAGCCAGTCTACAGCCGAGGGTCAGATCGAAATTATCGAAACCCTCATCGCCCAGAAAGTCGACGCCATCGCCATCAGTGCCAACGACCGGGACGCCCTGATCCCCGTCACGAAAAAGGCCATGGCCGCAGGTATTAAAGTCATCTCCTGGGACTCCGGCATTGCTGTCAGCGGCCGTCTGATCGACCTGGCTCCATCTAACGAAGAATTCATCGGTCGACAGCAGGTCCAGCTCATCGCCGAACTCTGCGACAGCAAGGGTCAGATCGGCATCCTGTCCGCTACAAGCCAGGCCACCAACCAGAATGCCTGGATCAAATGGATGTATGAAGAAGTGAAGAAGCCCGAATACGCCAACATGGAGATCGTTGAAGTCGTTTATGGCGATGACGCTTCCGACAAGAGCTACCGGGAAGCTGTTGGCCTCTTCAGTAAATACCCCGATCTGGCCGGCATCATCTCTCCCACCACTATCGGCGTCCTGGCCGCAGCTAAAGCCATCGAAGACGAAAATCTTCAGGGCAAGGTTCAGCTGACCGGTCTTGGACTACCTTCTGAAATGCAGCGCTACATCGAGAATGGCACCTGTGGACAGATGGCTCTGTGGAATCCGGTAGACCTGGGTTACACCGCCACGTTCATCTGTGAAGCCCTCATCACCGGTAAAATCAGCGGTGATAAAGGTGAAGTCATCAAAGCCGGCCGCATGGGCGAGATTCCTGTCGGTACCGACGGCGCCGCAGTAATGGGTGCTCCATTCGTCTTCAACGCCTCCAATGTCGCGGACTTCGCCGTTATTTTCTAAGATCCGGACTTGTACAGCATGAGCCGCGTCGCGAACCTCCGGGTTCAGACGACGCGGCTCCTTACCCGACAGCATAAAAGGTTGAAACCTTGAACACTCAAGCGATTCTGGAGTTGAAGGACATCTCTATGTATTTTCCAGGCATAAAGGCCCTGGACTG
>JAUVIY010000273.1 GCA_030592625.1 Spirochaeta sp.
ATCCAATGAAAGAATACTGCACTCCAGATACTGCCGCCGGCCCGTATCAGCCGCAATCAATGAGCATATTCGTATTCAATTTGTTCAATTCGCCCTCTCCAGTAAGGCCTTGGCCCTTCCGGCAGTACCCAGGCCACTTCGCCCTCAAGCGGTATCAACATACCGTCGTGCAGCTTATAGCCCCAAAAACGACCTTGCCAGGGCGTTGCCACCTGTATGCCGCCCATCTCGCGATATCGCACGTCGGAATGCACTGAGCTGATTAGTCCTTGAGTATCAAACTGGAACACTACCCTTACGGTCGTTGTGCCATCGGTGAGCGTTGCGTCCGCCTGTGTGTCATCAATCGCTTCCCAAACCACGCCCTGACTTGGCAGAAGCACCGTAGGATACCATGCGGCTTCAGCGAAAAAGCGCATCAACTCTCCTTGTGCCAGTTCAGGAGTGCCGGGCTGCTCCATCACCGTCAACAGACCAAACAGCTTCGCAGTCAGGATACCCCCACCCGCGACGTACGCATCATGGACACGAACGGTCATGCCCGGCGCCATGCGAACACGAGCATTCCAGACAAAACCCGGACGTCCGGTGACGACACGCTGAGTCGACGTGAACGGCTTCCATTGCTCTCCGGTTTCGCTCATGTTGAAGGTCCCTGAGTGTTCCACACTGACCGCCGCAACCAATGGCTGCCCCTCTTTCAAGACAGCACGGAAGTAGCGTTGAACGGGCGTAGGTAGTCCAACCAATTCGCGGGGATCATACGATCCCGGGGTGATCGGCATGCGTACTGCTTCAATCCTCGCAAGCAGTTTTCTCGTGTCCAGTTGTCCACGGTACATACCATAGAGAACCGCGACTGCGATAACAATCGCCAACACAACAATCGCAACTGCAATTATCTTCCACCACATTTCCGATGCTCCTTTCTGCCTGACGTGTTGCGGTACCTGTGCCTCGCCTGCCGCGCCCCGCTTCAACCCTTGGATTCGCATAGAGCATCGTAGATAGACCGACATTGCGAAATCCGGGGAATTACCTGATTTGCATTTTGGATTGATCTAGGTAGGGTTACGTAGGTTCAAGAGCAGTGGAGAACTCTCATCTCAGTCAGGCATATCGGGCGATTGGCAGAAGGTCATCCAAGCTCTTCGCTGAACCGACGAAATCCGAAAGATCAATAGAACGCAGTATTGAACACCGAAGGAACCGCTAGGACGAGAGGGCTTATCTCGGTGCTCAAGGCAAGCCCTTCTCCAGTCTTTCGGATTTCAATCCTATTCCTTGTAGCTCTTCAGCAATTCCCTGAAAAACGTTCGCACCCGGCCCACCGAAGGAATATGCATCCTCTCATCCGGCGAGTGAGGCTGCAGGATGGTCGGTCCGAAGGAAATCATGTCCATCCCGGGGAAGCGCGACCCGATGGCCCCGCATTCCAGACCGGCGTGGGTGACTTCCACCTCGGGATCGCTGCCGAAGAGTTCCTTCCAGATTCTTTTGCCCCGTTCCAGGACCTCTGATGAGCTCCTGGGTTCCCAGGGGGGATAATAATTGCCGGTCTTATAAGTCCCGCCATAGAGACGGGCCAGACCGAACATGGTTTCGGAGAAATCGGTACCCCGGCTCATCACAGCACTGCGCCGGTTGGTGAGCACCTTCACCTGCCTTTCTTCGCTGCGAAGAACCGCGAAATTCATACTGGTGTCCACCACACCTTCAAATTCGGTGGACATGGCCTTCACGCCGTGGGGAATCAGGCGCAGGGCATCGATGACGCGCAGTGCATCGGCAATTGCGAACAGTCCCATTGGAGGCAATTCGACAGGGGCGAGGGTCGTCTCGAAGTTCTTCTCAATCGCTTCAATCTCCACCTTCACTGTGGCTGCGAAAGTCTCGAGGGCCTTCTTCAGATCACCCAGGCGGTCGAAGGGCACGGCCACCGTCGCACGGGCTTCCCGGGGTATGGCATTATGCGCCGTACCGCCATGGAGATCGCCGAAACGTAACCCGGGGATTGCATCGGCGATCTCCCGAACGGCCCTCACAAGAAGGACATTGGCGTTGGCCTTTCCGATATGGATATCCACCCCGGAATGACCGCCCTCAAGACCCCCGATAACCAGCTCTCTCACCTCGTAACCGGCGGGGACGGCCTCCCGGCCTATGGGCAGAAAGATATTGGTATCCATGCCCCCGGCGCATCCTATGGTGAAAACCCCTTCGTCCTCGGAGTCCAGGTTCATCAGGACAGAACCTTTCAGAAACCCGGGCTGAAGGTTCTGTGCCCCGATCAGGCCGGGTTCCTCGTCGGAAGTGATGAGGATTTCAAGAGGCGGATGCCCGGCATCGGAATCGGTAACCAGTTCGAAGGACAGAGCCAAAGCGATGGCGTTGTCCGCCCCGAGGCTGGTACCCTTCGCCCTGAGCCACTCACCGTCTCGCCAGGAGATGATGGGATCGTTCTGAAAGTCATGTTCCACATCCGGACGCTTCTCACAAACCATATCCATGTGACCCTGGAGCACAACGATAGGAGCATTCTCATAACCCGGAGTTGCCGGAACGGTAATAAGGATGTTCAGGGCCTCGTCGGTCTTCACGTCGAATCCGTGGCTCCGGCCCCAATCCATGAGCCATGAATGAATTTTTTCCAGATGATAGGACTGCCTGGGAATCGTATTGATATCGTCCATGATTTCAAGGACACGGTTGATGGCTTTCTCGGACATTATTTCTTTCTCCTGGTTTTAACTGACCTCTGGCGCGCAGAGCTCTTGCCCTTTTTCGAGCCGGTATCAGAGGTTTCTTTCCGCCGCCGGACCTGTCGCATAACCTGTAGTACGGCCGCCGTGACGAGCATGGGTACCGCCAGGATTATCAGCAATTTCTCGAACCAGTCTCCGAAGCGGGTGTAGATGGTGGTACGCCCGGTATACACCGGCACTTCTGCAATCAGGTATCCCTGGGTGAAGGGTTCCAGTTTCGCCGTGGTTTTACCGTTGGGGTCGATAACGCAGGTGAGGCCGGAAGTGGTGGCCCGCACCATGCTCCGCCGGTTCTCCACGGCTCTGAATATCGCCATGTTCTGATGCTGAATCGCACAGGCCGGTTCAGGACTCCAGGAATCATTGGAGACGTTTACGAGCACTTCGGCACCTTCCCGAACGAAATCCCGGGCCAGATAGCCAAAAATATCCTCAAAGCAGATGAGGGAGCTCACACTTGGGCCGTCCCATTTCCCCAGGTCGAATACCGTGTATACGTCTCCCTCGCCGTAAAGAGGCGTTCCCTGAGACTGGATGTAATCCATGAGCCTTGGGAAAATTTTTGCATAGGGAAAATGCTCGCTGAAAGGTACCAGGTGGATCTTCCGATATTTTTCGGCAATCTCTTCCTTGTCGAACAACAGGACGGCGTTGTATTCCACCCGCTTTCCGGCATCCTGTATCGCGTCGTTGTTCCCGAGTATGACCGGGATATCCACATCTTTCAGGAAATCCTTGAGGGTATTGATTAAGTCCACCCGGTCACGATCCTTCCGGTATTTTAAATGCCATTCGATAGCCGGAACAAAGGAGGTTTCAGACCAGATAATGGCATCCGGATCCTCCGCCATGGCCTCTTCACTCTCTTCCAGAAGGGCATCCAGAGCGATCCGCCAGGCTTCGATTCCCGACAACCAGGTATTGACATTGTGCTGCACCAGGGCCGGCCGCCATTTTTCGGTTTCTGAGTAATCGACTTTCATAGCAACACCGTAAAGATTGGCGGCAAGCATCAAAGCGGCCCAGACACCCGCAGACACCAGCCAGCGGCGGCCGGGTTTCTTCCAGCCCGCGGCCGGTTTAAGTCCATTATCTACAGACCCGAAGCCCGACTCCAACAGATATCCGCCGATGAGAAACGAGGGATAGGCCACCAGCAGGCTCACGCCCATCACGCCGAAGATGTCGGCTATGGCTATAAGGGAACGCCATCCGTACTGGCTGTAACCGATGACGCCATAGGCGTATCCGATGAAGCCCTTGGTCCTCACCACATCAAAGGCGATCCAGATCAAAAGCTGTGCCAGCCAGCCGTAACGGCTGAAGGCTCGGTCGGCCAGGGTGAGCAGGGGAAACACCAGGAAGAACCAGCCGGC
>JAUVIY010000280.1 GCA_030592625.1 Spirochaeta sp.
ACCTTCTAAAGAAATCCGGTAAACCTGTCATTACCGCAGTGAACAAAACCGACCTGGATACTCCTCTTTTAACCGAAATCAGAGGGCTGGTGCAGGTGAACCTCGCCCCGAAAGCCCTGATTGACGTTTCGGCCGTCAAAGAGACGAATCTCGAAAGTCTGGTGCTGGCGGTATTGGAGCAATGTCCCGAAGGGGAGCTTCATTACCCCACCGATTTCTACACCGACCAGAATCCGGAATTCCGAATCTCGGAGATTATCCGGGAACAGGCCATAATCAGAAGCGAACAGGAAGTTCCGCACGCACTTTATGTCGAAATTGCGGACATGGAATTCGAAAAGAAGGAAGAAGACAAGCCGGTAGAAGCCGGTGTTTCGTCAGGGGATGACAAGATCCCGGTAGACACACCCTCCGGCGCACCCGCCGGATTTTTCGATGAATCGCCTGCTAACGATTCACCGGAAAGCGATTCGTCGCCGAATACACCCAAACAACGAAAAAAACTCTGGGTAAGGGCCTTCGTCGTTGTCGAGCGTGAATCACAGGTAGGGATTCTGGTGGGCCATAAGGGAGCCAAAATCAAATCCATCCGGATCGGGGCCCTCAAGGAAATGAAAAAAATCTTCCCCTGGAAAGTCCGCCTGGACCTTCGTGTGAAGGTCAATCCCAAATGGCGCAAGAAAGACCCTCTTCTCAAGCAGATGCTGGGATCCGGAAAATAATTACCGGAGTTTCAGTACAGCCCCAGCAGCCCGCTCACCGTTTCCCGGCCCACGACATGGAGGAAGTTCAACAATCGCGGCCCTTTGTCCTTACCGATGAGCGCCTGATAAACCGCCGTGAAGAACTCAGCCGACTCCAGACTGTGTTCATGCATCACGTCATACATCAGATTGCTGAATTCCTTCTCCGGAAGATCGCCCAGCTTATCCACAGCCAGGACGCCAAGAGTCCGCACCGCGGCTGCAAGATTGTCGGCCATATCCACTCTGCCGTCATCCACCGTTCTCAGTGAGAAGCGGAAATCCTCGGGAGCGAAATCATTCACCCAGTTCCAGGCACAGCGAGCCCGGACTCGGAATCGTTCCAGATCGGCCTCGGGTACATCCCCGAGATACGAAACAACCGCATCGATATCCCCGGAATAGATTTGCAGCAGGGTGGTGAGGTGGCGGATCTGAATCTGGTAAGGAAGCGTCGTCGGCACAGCTCCCACCTGAGAGAGTTCATAGATTCGGGCGTCCTTCTCCCATTTTTTTATTTTCTTGGGATTCTCCGGCTTGTTATAATAATTGCGCTCAATCTTGTCGTAGTCCTCGAAGATTTTCAGGACGTCCAGGTCGAAACTGATGGCGAACTCGCTGTTGGGCCTGGTACCGGCGAAGAGGTAACGCACCACTTCCGGCTGGTAGAAGCGCAGCACATCGGATAGGGAAACCACCTCACCGGAGGAGGAACTGAGCTTCCCGCTGCCGCCTTTGATACGGACAAAATCGTACTGAAACGACACAGGAGGCTCATGGCCGAATACTTCCCTGCTGGTGAGTTCGGCGGTATCGAAACTTCCGCCTTCGGAGTGATGGTCCTTGCCGGCGGGCTCGAAGTCCACCCCTTCAACCGACCAGCGCATGGGCCAGTCGATCCTCCAGGGCAGCTTTAAAGCCGAAGTTTTCCGGAGGTCAACAGTCTCTGCATTCCCGCAGGAATCGCAGGTATAGGAAACACCGTAATCCCCGTCTCTCCCGGTAACTCTCGTTGTATCCCGGTCGCAACGGGTACAGAACACACTGACCGGATACCAGTCATCAGCCAGGAGAGTGGTCCGGTGAGCGTTCAGCTGACGACGGATGTCATCCCGGTGGTCCAGGGCCGTCTTCATCCCCTCGGCGTATTTCGAGGCCCGGTACCTCTCGGCCTGATAGATGTATTCAGGCTCGATACCCACCTCGGGCAGAACCTTTTCCAGGGTTTTCTCGTTATGAGCGGCATAACTCGCCTCATCGCTCAGGACATCGGGAACCAGAGTGATGGGTTTGCGCAGGAATGTTTCGAGCAGCTCCTTCTGCGGCATATTCTCCGGAATTTTACGAAACACATCGTAATCGTCCCAGGAGTAAATGAAACGGACCGTCCTGCCCCGGTCGCGAAGTGCCCTGACGACGAGTTCCACCGAGATGATTTCCCGGAAATTCCCGATATGCACCGTCCCCGAGGGTGTAATGCCCGAGGCACAGACATAGACGTCTTTTTCTCCGCGTTCCCGGATAATCCTGTCGGCGGTGATGTCGGCCCAATGGGTTGAAAAAGGTTTTGATTCTGAATCCATAACGAGGCGATGATAACGAATAGAACTCCGTTATTCAATCTGAAGCCCGATTTGGATGACTGCCGGGATCGTTCCTCGCTGCGCTGCGGTACGACCCTTTGTCTCTGGCGCTCCGCCGTCAATACCCACTACATTACTATTTATGGAAACTATCAGTTGGGACGACTTCGAGGTGGTTGAGCTCAGAACAGGGACCATCCTAAAAAGTGACCCGATCGAGGCCTTCCCGGCCAATCTTCAAACGCCGTTACTCCGTAACGAATCCATCGCTCGATAACCGTGAGGTATCGTCGGCTCAAAGAATTCTCCGGCGCATTCGCGAGAGCCGACGAAAACGAGGTAAAATTCCGCATTATGGTCGTCACGTCCACTATCGCAAGTTTTTCCAGGTCTCGATAAGTGCAATTGTGTTGGTCCAGGGATGTATGGCTTTCGCCGAAGAACACGCCGACAGAATCAATCCTGTTTTACCGTAGATATCGAAGGTCTTCTCTACTGCATTTCTTATTACATCCTGATCGTCCCAGGGCATGTGAATCGTATCGCTCGGTCCCGAAAGAAAGGCTTTGGTATCGCCGCATACACGCTTGAGTGCAACCGGATCCTCTCCTTCAAAAAACGGATCAGGGCTGAACAGACAGTCGAGATCGAGAGATGCAAGATGATCGAGCATCGGTGTATAGCCGGTGAGTACGGTGTAGGAGATTAATTTACCGGCTTCATGTGTAATACGTGCTTCATCATTGATTCGGCGTTTGAGGAAATTCGAAAGCATGGTCGGGGAATAAAAGTCACAGCTCTCATAAAAACCGTTTCGTCGTATGATATCGACACCAAAATCAAGGGCGATCTCATAGTTTTTCATCGTAAGTTCATGCTCGAGCTGGAGATATGCATCGACGAGATCAGGATTATCCATGACCATCAGACATATCGGTGCCGAGTCGATCAGCTGTTGTGCACCGGTTAGTCCCATTCCTGCGCTCAACATGGTCGGAAGTGAGAACTTGTCAGCCAGTCGTTTCGTGACGTTCCAACCAAACTTCAACTTATCGAGTTCGTCGGCTGTCGATGGTGGCTTGAGAATGTGCCTAAAACACTCGAGATCGGCTTCCGTCTCGAGCCAGGGTTGGATAAACTTTCCGATGGTATAGTCGGAAAAAAACGGTACATCGTAACCATGCGGCCAGTTATCGTCGTACTTGATTCTCGCGGTGAGATCGCCGGACGGGGTGGTCCACGTCTTCGTTATTACGTTGTCTGCAAAGGACACCGACGAACTCACTCCCGCCTCGGGGTAGTACGTTTGCCAAGGAACCGAAGCGATCATGTCCACGCCGTGTTCTTCGACAAGATACGAGATAATTTCCGGCGAGGTGGGTCCAAACGGGAACTGATAGGTATACCCGATACGTTGTACGAAATCCTGTGGATTAATAAAAAGGGAGCACGGTACATAGTCTACCGGCTTACGTTGCATCGCGGCGAGTACTCGCTCGCGGGAGTTCATTTCGCTCATTCGACATCGTAACATGGAGTAACGAGCATAGTCAGATTTCTGAAGTCCTTCTTTGCTGACCTCTGGCGCCCTCAGCCCGATTCCATGCTAAGATCGGCCCATGAAAACTATCAGTTGGGACGACTTCGAGGTGGTTGAACTGAG
>JAUVIY010000119.1 GCA_030592625.1 Spirochaeta sp.
TCGGCATCATCATAGTAGATTGGTGTTTCCGGGGAACAGAATTCACTGATTACCTGACGGCAGGCGCCACAGGGCGGAAGAGGTTCCCAGGCATCCGGACCCGCGACGGCAATACCCCTGACGTCCTTGTTGCCGCTTGTTATTGCAGAAAAAAGAGCGGTCCTCTCGGCACAGTTTGATAACCCGAATGACCGGTTTTCGACATTGACGCCGGTGATTACAGTACCGTCTGCCATTTGCAGTGCCGCTCCGACGCGAAATTTTGAATAGGGCGCATATGCATTCTCAGCGGCTTTACGAGCTTCATTCATGAGATCTGCAGGATTCATGCCGGTTTCTCCTTCGTATTTGACCCCTCATCGGCTATCGTATAGGATGAAACAACCATCAGTAAGGGAGGCCTCCGGCCACGTATGAAACAACGGGGTGTCTTCATCATCGGCTTAATTCTGATAAGTGTTTATTACTTTCTTTTTCCCCGGGGATCCGGCAAGGAACTCATCCTTACGCCTGACTCCCTGACATCGCTGGAACCCACCGAATCGGCAACCGGTCTTTCACCGGGCCGGACATTGGCGATCAGCAGTGGTAACCGAGCCGGATTTGTCAATGACAATCATGAATTCATAAATTTATATACCTCCGATAGAATGGCCATAGATGACCTTTGGATTGCAGTATCCGGTGATGACGGTTTGGATTTGTTGGAGCCCGACGGCCGTTTGATTGCCCGAATCCCTGATTCGTCTTTTCCGGTCTCCCGAAATGGTAATCTCTACCTCTACAGAAACGATGCCGGGGTCTTATCGAAGATTGACCCGGTTAGCGGACGCATCATGTGGAGAATGGAATATATCTCACCCGTGACTGTTCTGGACGGACGTCAAGGCAGAACGCTTATAGGGCTCCTGGATGGACGTGTACAGTTAATCGATGACTCACGGGAAGTGCTTCTGGACTATAGACCCGGCGGAAGCCGAGTGGAAGCTATCTACGGTGGGGCGCTGTCAAGCGACGGTTCGAAAATCGCCCTGATTACCGGCTTGGATCCTCAGCGGTTCATCCTTCTGGAAGAGCGAAAGAACGGTTTCCGACCGGTAGCACACCATAATACATCAACGGATTTCCGACGTTCGGTATCCATCTGTTTCGTTCGAGATGACAGTCAGATCCTTTATGAAAGCGACGGTTATGTTACGGCAGTTAACCTGAATGGATACGAGATTCAACCTATGGAGCTCTCCGGCAGGCTTATCGGATGGTTGGATAACGTTATAACCGAGACCCTGATGCTTCTCGGTCGAAAAGATGGAGAGGTTATGGTTAAAATGTTATCTCGTCATGATTTAACATTATTTGAGCATAGCCTGCCAATTGATACAACAGGTATGCTCAGGGACCGTAATTATGCAATTATAATCAGCAATGACAATCTCGGTGTCCTGGAGTTCACGGTACAATGACAGTGAGCCGTCGTATCAGCTTCATGATCATCCCGCTCATTCTTTTTTCCACTGATGCAGGTGCAAGGGAGTGGCCGGATGAATCGTCAATAGTGCAAGAGCCATTCGGTGCTGCGCAAGGTGATCATTTCAGCCGTGGTTTATCGTTCCGTTCAGAGGGTCAGCGTATTTCCGCCTGGAGCAATGGTGAAGTAATCTGGATTGCCGAAACGGAGAATCCCCCGGGGACAGTACCGGGAGAAGGTCTTGTTGTCCTGGAGCATAGCGACGGTTTCAGGTCTTCATACCGCGGCATTGAGCGGAGGCCGGATTTGAAAGATCGTGTCTCCGGCGGTGAATGGCTGGGATATGCCGGAAATAATGCCTGGGTATTTGAGATAACGGATGTGGAGCGTTCCCGCATCGTCGATCCAATTTCACTGCTTCCCACCAGGAAGGATATGTCTTCTGTTTCAATCGGGCAGGTTGAAATGATGAGGGGAAGTAACCGTCTGAATATCAGCGATGGGATGGAACTGAAGCCGGGCCGATGGATCGTTATCATCAATGATGTGTTTTCTGATAACAGTCGGGCTATTCCCGTGGAAATCTCCCTTTTCTGGGTTGGAGAACGAATAGGGAGTTTACGTTTCGATGCAATAGCTGAAACCGACGAAGGTATTGTCATGGAAATCCCGGATCCAAGGTCGTACGAATTTATATATAATTCCAATGGGCAGGTATTGTTCCGGGATGTTCTTCTGAATACCGGTAAAGGAACCCTGGAGTTGAGAATGCGGGATGAAACCGGTCGGGTTATCACCAGTTCATGGAGTCTCTCGGTTCGATGAAGACATTTTCGAAAGTTCCTGTCGCCGGCGAAGACTCCCGGGTTATCAGCTGTCCTGTCTGTGGCGGCGGGGAATTCCGGAGTAAATGGGAAATTGAAGGTGCCTCTTTCGTTTCCTGCCGGGTTTGCAGCCTTATAATTCAAAATCCTCAGCCAGTCCGTAATGCCCTGGCCGATCGATATGACGCAGAATATTTCACCTATGAGATAGAGAATGAAGAATCCTTTTTCACTCTGATGATGCTGGGACTGAAGGATGCGGGATTCTTCAAGAATATCGTTCCGACATTACCGGAAGAACGGCGAATCCTCGACGTTGGTTGTGCGACCGGTCGGTTACTTCAGCATTTCAAACAGGCAGGCTGGGAAACTGCAGGTGTCGAACTCTGCCGTGAATCCGTCGAATATGGTAACAGGGAATACGGTGTTAATATCAAGGAGGCGTCGATGGAAGAAGCCGGATTCACAGATGCCCGATTTTCTGTAGTCCACGCCTCCCATCTTATCGAGCATGTGGACGATCCGGCCGCTTTCACCGATGAAGTGGCCAGGCTGCTTTTACCTGGCGGTGTGTTCATTTGTGTCACACCTTCTTCGGACGGTATGCAGGCAAAACTCTTCGGGGCCGCCTGGCGCTCAGCAATACCGGATCATGTCTCTCTGTTCAACAAGCGAACCTTATCGAGGCTTCTGGGTAATTCAGGGTTGGAAGTGGAGACCATACGGACCTGGGGAGGTCTGGGTGTCGGTATATCTCCGGCCTGGTTGAAAAAGCCCATCGACAAGCTGGCTAAAATGTGGAATTTCGGTGATGTTGTACTGATGGTGGCCCGTAAACCGCGATAATGAAGTCAGATGAAACGTTTCGGATTGATATTCACAAGTCTGGCCAGATCGATCAGATCCTCGTCGCTGGGGCATTTACCTTCAACTATATCCGAATCTTCATCACGATGGAATCTCTCTTCAAGCAGCTTGTAAACGGCATTCTGAACTGTTGGTTTCAATGGGTGCAAACCATGAAGTTGAATTATCTCAAGAAACTTCACAAGTTGCTCAAGGATCTGACGGTCGCTATGAAGCTGTAGATTGCCGGCGATCCGGGATACGAGTTTCCCTGAGAGGTTTTCAAGTGATCCGGCGTTGGTATCGACGCCGTTACATTCACAATGAGTGAGAATCTCATCCATGGATTCCAGCAGTTTCGGCCAGTTTTCAGCCGGTAATCTCTCCAGTTGATCCAGAATCAGAAGGGGGCCGTAATGAAGTGAAAGTTCCAGGCTTTGCCAACCTGATGCACCGAAGGGGAGGTTCAGTGCCTGAACAATCATCAGGTCCAGAAGTCGTTCAGGAGCCCTGGATCCCAGAAAACCCTTAAGGTCCGTCTCAGATTCATTGAGCAGGGTTTTCTGAATCTCCATACGTAACGCAGTCGGCATGGCTCGGATGGGGACCGATATCCATTTTGGATCTATGAATATATCGATTGAGGGACAGAAAAGCCTTCTGTCGATAAGGGACCGAAATTTAAATTGATACCGGCGAAGAGTGGATCGTTCAATATATGAAATTTCACCTTCCAGCTTCAGTTTTTCCTTCTCGGTCCCGGCAACCCTTCGTGTGATGCCCTGCCCCTCCCAGATTCCCCAACGGGTTTCATCCAGCCCAGGCAGATTGTAGAGGTGTCTCCAGAAGAAGAGGGAGGCTGCTATGGCTTCCGACGGAATCTTCGGGACAATCATCCCTCTCAGCAGGTCTGAGCCGTTTCCCATGCTGCTGAGATTGCTCTGGACTTTGGATAACAGGGTGCTCAGAAGTTCAGTCAGCTTCACTGTGCCTTCAGAATCGATCAATTCCGCCGCCCGGTATGCGTAACTTATGTTTTGTACAGGTTCTATCCCGGATAATTCGGAGAAAAACCAGCCGCAGGAGGTATACATGAACTGCAGGAATTTGGCTCCCTCCAGCATGATACACAGCTCCTGCTCAGCCAACGATGTTGTTCCCTCACCGAGAAATCTCCTCGCGAAGGCACGGTGATCTTCCGCTCCGGAGAGAACTTGCCCATATGAATCGAGAACTTCTCTGGCATCCTTACCTGTCAGGGCTTCAACCTTTCCTGTCCAAACAGGTTCAGCTTTCATACGCAGTCCGTCGAAGGCCTCCCTCAACGGAGATCTCCAGGTCTGATTCCAGTTTTCTTCACCTCCTGTGGAACAGCCGCAGTCTCTCATCCATCGGCCCACACCGTGAACACAGCTCCATGACGTACCTCTCTGCTCATCGCCGGATCGGAGCTTCGCCTCCAGAACAGGCGGATTAGCATCAAGATATGCAGCATAGTTGGTGAAGAGGAGATCCGAATCGGATCCGAGATGGTCAATAAGAGCGGACAGACACATATCACCGAAAGGTTCATGATGACCGTAAATCTCCCCGTCGGTTGCGATAGATACCATGGTGGTATCTGACTGGTTCAAAGCTTCACGAAGAGCTTCCTCGAATCCCTCGCGGGATCTCAGCAGATGTCCAAAGGAAATACCCGAAGCGAGATCCGGATTGTAGAAGAACACCGCGATGCGTCCTCCCGGTCTGTCGATGTAAAATGGCCTATCGGAAGGAGCCGGCTTGTCATTGAGAGCTTTCCACTCTCCTTTATTGTTTCTAAGCGAATGGGCCTGCCAGGGAGATAGAATGATATATTTCATGCCTTCATTGATGAGTTTGTCGATTACGCTCTCATTCACGGCACACTCGGGGAGCCACATACCGTCGGCATCACGCTTGAAACGGTGTGAGAAATCAGTAAGACCCCATCGTATCTGGGTCAGGGCATCTTTCGGCTCATCCAGGGGAAGTATGGTGTGGTTATATCCCTGTGCGAGTGCATTGCCGTATCCAAGGCGTTCGATACTTTCACGGTCGGCATCCAGTATGCGCTGATAAATGTTCGGCGCTTCACTTTCCATCCAGGACAGCAGGGTGGGGCCGAAATTGAAGGAGAGATATCTATAGTTATTCAGGATTGATAGGATAGCTCCATCACTGTCGAGAATGCGGCTGGAACTGCATGCTGCATAGCATTCGGCGGTTATCCGGCGGTTCCAGTCGGAATATGGTGCTGCTGAATCCTGATGTTCGATCAGTCCTGACCAGGGATCTTCCCTGGGTGGTTGGTAGAAATGTCCGTGGAGAATTACATATTTCTTCATCTTTAGTGATATTACCTTTCGTGTGGGTCAGGGCTCCCGCCTATTGACACTATATCTGTAAGTTTCCTAGGATGCCTCCAACCCGTCAATCCTGACTGTGCTTGTCGCCTTGCGGAGTATTAATGACAAAAGACAGGCTTCGATCCCTGAGTTACAACGAACTATCCCATATCGCCGATAAGGGAAATATCAGTGTCCTGCAGGATATGGACAAGGAATCTCTGATTTCCGTGATTTTTGAAGCTCTTGAAGAAGAGCGTCTCGATCGTGAAGGAAACAACAATCTCACGATACAGATTGAAGCAAAGAAATACGCTGTCAGCCAGGATCAGGAATTGTTTCTTGAATTCGGGGATAATGTCGAACTTCCCGATAGATATCAGGAAACCCGTCTGGTATTGATGCTGCGAGACCCCTCGTGGGTTTATTGCTACTGGGATATCGAAGATCGGGTCCTGGATGAGCTGAAAGAGAACAGCGATTATTCCGGACTGATTTTGAGAGTGACAGAACTGGCCGCTTCGGACTGGGGCAAGGATTCTTTCGTCGACTGGTTCGATATCCCCATCCAGTTCGATGATTTGCGCCGTTATATCAACTTGCCGAGCGAAGATACGTTCTACGGTGTTGAAATATACGCCCTGCTGGGTGAAAAAGAAGCGCTGATTGTCCGATCCAATATTGTCGAGAGTTCCCGCGATTATATCACACCGTATCCAGAGAAAGAAAATACCAATCGAGATCTTCTGATAGAACTATCCGGTTCTTCGACGGATGTCGGATCATTTCCCGGGGCCGATTTTCCTGATACCGACAATCCTCAACGCATCTTAACGATTACAGGTGAAGTGGAGAGCTGATAAGCATGGCAAATAACCTCGAAAACAGTAATGGGCTGATCGCCTTGGTCCTCCATGCCCATCTCCCTTACGTCCGTCATCCCGAATATGATCGTTTTCTTGAGGAAAACTGGTTATATGAAGCACTTTCTGAAACATATCTGCCTCTTCTGAGGGTTTTTCGAGGTCTGGAACGGGACAGCGTTCCTTTCAGACTCACAATTTCCCTTTCTCCCACATTGACTTCGATGCTGGAGGACAATCTTCTCTGCGAACGTTATGTCAAACACCTCGACCGTCTTCTTGAGCTGTCTGAGAGAGAGCAGCTTCGTCTTGTCGGTGATGAGGCCGGTTTAAAAGTGGCCGGTATGTACCGGAATCTCTACCGGAACAATCGGGAAGATTTTCTGGAACTATACAACGGCAATATTCTTGAAGGTTTCCGTCACTTTCACAAACTCGGCAATCTCGAACTGATAACGACGACAGCTACCCATGCGTTTCTGCCCATGTATCGGGAATCTCCGGAAATGATCAGGAATCAGGTTCTTATCGCCCTGGAAAATCACGATCGACTGTTTAAAGCCATGCCTGAGGGATTCTGGCTGCCGGAATGCGGTTACTTTCCAGGTCTTGAAGATCTTCTGAAGCCCTATGGCATCAAGTATTTTTTCTCTTCCGCTCATGGTGTCCTTCATGCTGACGAACGGCCTGAATACGGTGTCTATGCTCCATTGAGAACACCCAATGGTATCGCCGTTTTCGGCAGGGACAGGGCAGCGTCAAACGCCGTCTGGTCGGCTCAGGATGGTTTCCCGGGACATGTGGACTACCGGGAGTTTTACCGTGATATTGGTTTCGATCTTCCCGAAGAGTACATCGCACCTTATGCCGTCGAAGCCGGTAACCGGGTGAATACAGGTTTTAAATATCATGCCATCACCGGTGATACTGACCAGAAGGAACTCTACGACCCCGAGAAAGGACTGACCAGGGCACGAATAGACGCCCGAACATTCCTGCAGAACCGTATTCGTCAATGCGATACCATCTCTGAAATCATGGACCGGCCACCGCTGATTGTATGTCCTTTTGACGCCGAGCTTTTCGGACACTGGTGGTTTGAAGGTCCTGACTTTCTTGATGCACTCTTCCGTGAGTTCCATACCACAGCACATGAGCTTATGCAGGTGACACCCAGCGAGTATCTGCATGTCTGGCCCCATGCTCAAGTAACCCGCCCGGCGTTTTCCA